>NZ_JBALPC010000061.1:0-33038 GCF_036965225.1 Bacillus sp. JJ1474
ATTCAAGACCACCTAAAACATTGTAAAATTTACGTTTTGGTGGTCCTTTTAAAAAACCGCACCTACTTACGGTACGGTTCACCGCAACGCATCAAAATGAGGTTCTCTTGGATTTCAAAAAGAATGCTAAAATTAAAGCGCCTAAAACCCGTTCATCTCACTTCCTTTTAAATAAGAATTCTTGTCCTTAATTAAGTAAAGTAAAATAAGGGGAGATTTTCCGATTATGCAAAGAAAATCCCCCATTTTCACGTTTTTCGAGTCAATAGGCGGAATCTATCCGTCTATTTAAGCGATTTTTGACTATTTACCTGATCGGGTACTTAACATGATCCCCCAACCGATAAGAGCGGATACTCTTGACCCCAGATGCAGGAATCAACATCTCAAAATTCGGGGAGGGACAGGCACGGACAGTTTTACCCAGCATCCACTTGTTCCTGGATTTCTTTTAAAATTCTTTCAAGTGATGTCACGACGCCTTTTTCGTCTTTGTAGCTGATATGTTTCGGCCGGAAATGAATGGGAGAGTCAATGCCCGCCGCTGCTGAAATTCGAAACAATCCCTGTCTTAGGGTAACTAGGTAATTTACTACCCGAAATTTCTTTTCATCAATGACAAGTGCCTTTTGGAGATTAGGGTCTGTTGTCGCAACGCCGACTGGACAGGCGTTTGAATTGCATTTCAAGGTTTGGATACATCCAACCGTGATCATAAATCCACGCGCGATGTTGACTAGGTCAGCCCCCATAGCCAGAGCGATGGCTATTCGGTCAGGGGTGAATAGCTTGCCAGAGGCAATGATTTTGACCCGGTCACGGACCCCATATTTTTTTAGAGTGGCGACTAAAATGGGCAGGGCTGATTTAATAGGCAAGCCCACAGTGTCTATTAATTCCTGATAGGATGCCCCCGTACCTCCTTCACCGCCGTCAACCGTTATAAAATCAGGTCCTTTTCCGGTATCGCGCATATACTTGGCTAATTCTTCGACGCTGTCATTCCCACCAACCACAATCTTCATTCCTACAGGCTTGCCGGTATGTTCACGTATTTTTTCAATAAATTCGCACAGTGAACCCACATCGCTAAATTGGTGAAAGCGGTTTGGACTATCAACGGATTTCCATGCCTCTACCTTGCGAATCTCCGCGATTTCCGGAGTTACTTTTTCACCGTCAATATGGCCGCCACGTGTTTTGGCTCCTTGAGCAAGTTTAAGTTCAAAGGCTTTTACTTGGGGGATTTCACTTTTCCTCTTCAACTCGTCCCAATCAACCTCGCCATTTTTATCTCGAATCCCAAATAGGCCTGGGCCAATCTGCATGATGATATCGACCCCTCCTTCTAAATGATAAGGGGATAATCCACCTTCACCGGTATTCATCCACGCGCCTTTTGCCAATGCCAATCCTTTTGATAAGGCAGTAATGGCACTTTTTCCAAGTGCTCCATAACTCATTGCCGACATGCCGATAAGGCCTTTCAGAACAAATGGAAATTTGGTGTCCGGGCCAATGACGACGGCATCATCATCATGCAATAACTGGGCGAGCGAGTCCTCGTCCTCCCATTTTTCCTCACGTTGGGAAAAAAGCGGGTCCTTCAATAGGATGTATCGTTTCGTAAACACTTTTGTTTCACGGTCCATTTTTATTTCTTCGGCAAGTCTAGGGAACATCGCGTTGCGGATATAGAGACCTTCCTCATCAAAATCCCGTTTTGATCCAAATGCAACGACATCCCTTTTGTATTTAGCACTTTTCACAATATGCTCATATTCGTCGCGTGAAAATGGCTTCCCTTCCGTATCACTGTTGAACCAATATTGGCGAAATTCCGGACCTATTTTTTCTAAAAAATAACGCATCCTGCCAAGCGCGGGATAGTTGCGTAAAATCGAGTGGGCCTTTTGATTACGGTCAAATATGTATAAGTAAACAAGAAAAATAATAATCCCGAGAAGAATAAGCGCTCCTAATCCTATTACTATAACAATCAAAATATTTGCGATATACATCTGAATCCAGCCCCTTAAAAAGACATATGGGCTTAATTTATACAGGTTTTAAAAGTTTATACATTCCTACATATTTCTTCCATTGCGAGGGAAAATAAGCAAACGAAAAAATTAGGAAATGGGGGCGATGAATTGAAAGCTTCGGATTTATTTGTGAAATGTTTAGAGAATGAAGGGGTTAAATACATATTTGGGATCCCCGGCGAGGAGAACACTGATTTCGTTGATTCTCTGATTGAGTCAGATATTGAACTAATCCTGGTTCATCATGAACAGGCGGCCGCATTTATGGCTGATGTATATGGCCGCTTAACCGGTAAACCCGGTGTTTGCTTAGCCACACTTGGGCCGGGTGCAACCAATTTACTAACCGGAATCGGGGATGCCTTTCTTGACCATGCACCGCTTGTCGCCATCACAGGTCAAGCGAGTTTGGAGAGAATCCATAAAGAATCCCATCAATATGTAGATATTGTCGGTGTTTTTGATAAAATCACCAAATGGAATCAACAAATCCGGGTAGCCCACACGATTCCGGAAATCGTCCGTAAAGCATTTAAACAAGCCGTACTGGAGAAACCTGGCGCTGTTCATATTGAGCTTCCTGAGGATATCGCCATGCAAGAAACGGAAGGAAAGCCACTTCCAGTATCGCAAAAGCCATCTTCCAGTCCTTCAAGAAGTTCTTTGAACAAAGCAGCCGAGGCAATAAACCGTTCGAAAAAGCCAATTATTTTAGCAGGAAACGGCGTGATTCGCGATGAGGCTGCCGTAGAGTTAAGACAGTTTGCCGAAGCAAAAAATATTCCGGTCGTAAACACCTTTATGGCGAAAGGCGTTCTGCCAGCCAATCATCCTTTAACACTATATACAGTAGGAATGCAAGCCAAAGACTATGTTCTTTGCGGATTTGATCAAGCGGATTTAATTATTACGGTTGGCTATGATTTTGTAGAATACTTACCAAAATATTGGAATGACGAGGCCGGGAACAGAATTGTTCATATTGACAGCCTTCCAGCGGAGGTCGATGCCTACTATCCACTTGAAGCTGAATTAGTTGGGAATGTGAAGGAAGCACTAGAGGCGTTAAGCCCTTTGGTTGAAAAGAAAGAACTGTGGCCGGCAGTTGTGAAGTTAAAGGAGCAGCTGGTGGAAAAATTGCATGCTTCCGATGAGCTGTCAGGAAGCCCCGTGAAACCACAGCGAATCATTGCCGATATAAAAAAAGCAGAAAAAGGCGAAGCCATTATTATTTCAGATGTTGGGGCCCATAAATTGTGGATTGCCCGCTTGTATCAGCCTGAAAAGCCAAATCATACGATTATCTCAAATGGCTGGGCAACGATGGGTATTGCCGTACCTGGAGCTATTGCCGCGAAACTTGCCCATCCGGAAAAACCAGTAATTGCGGTAACGGGTGATGGTGGTTTCCTCATGAATGGGGTCGAGCTTGCAACAGCCAAACGGCTAGGACTAGCGTTTGTGGTCATTATTTTTCATGATTCGAAATTTGGCTTAATCGAATGGAAACAGCTGAATAAATTTAATCGGTCAGCGAATATTGAATTTACAGATCCAAACTTTTTAGATTTTGCCAAAAGCTTTGGGGTAAAAGGGATGAAAGTGACTCATTCTGATGAATTGCTTCCCATGCTTGAAAAAGCACTATCGAGTAACGAAATTGTGCTGATTGATGTGGATGTTGATTATTCGGAGAATGTCAAGTTATCAAAAACACTTGGTGATTATATTTGTAAATTATAGGAGGTTTATCAGGTGAAAAAGAAATGGCAATTGTGGATTGGCGGAAAATGGCGAGAAGCAAAAACGTATGAACCTTTATATAGTCCCCATACAAATGAGTTTCTTTCAGATATTGGCCAGGCAGAGCCAGCCGATGCCATAGAGGCGATTGTCGAGGCAAATGCGGCTTTTCAAAAATTTAGGAACTATCCGGCGCATGCCCGTGCCAAAATTTTAGCAAAAGTCGCCGACATCCTGGAGGAACGAAGCTTGGAATGTGCGGAAATCATGGCGCTAGAGGGTGCAAAATCCATCCGTAATGCTCGCGAGGAAATAAATCGCACAGTGCAAACCTATCGTTTCGCAGCAGAAGCCGCCAAGAGTAATTACGGGGAACAAATTCCGATGGATGCAGCTGAAGGCGGGGAAAACCGCTTTGGATTTACGATTCGCACGCCAATTGGTGTGGTGACGGCTATTACCCCGTTCAATTTTCCGTTTAATCTTGTTGCCCACAAGGTCGGGCCGGCCATTGCTGCAGGGAATGCGATCGTGTTGAAACCAGCCGAACAAACGCCGATTTCTTCTTTATTTTTAGCAGAGGCTTTTAAAGAAGCGGGGCTGCCGGACGGAGTGCTAAACATTATTCCGGGCAAGGGAGATGTTTTAAGTGAGGCATTAACCACACATCCCTATGTAAAAAAGGTGACATTTACGGGGAGTGTGGAAGTCGGTCATATCATTCAGCAGCAGGCCGGGTTTCGCAAACTCACACTTGAACTTGGGTCTAATTCACCATTTATCATCGACGAAGGTGTCGATATTGACCAATTGATCGAGCGATCGGTCATGGGGGCTTTTTCCTATAATGGCCAAGTGTGTATTTCAATTCAGAGGATTTATGTCCATCAATCCTTATACGGCGAATTCTTGGAGCGATTCGTCAGCAGAACGAAGCAACTGGTGATTGGTTCACCACTGGATGAAAAGACGAATATCACCGCGGTTATTTCGAAAAAGTCTTTAGATCGTCTACAGAGCTGGATCAATGAAGCCGTTCAGGAAGGCGCGAAAATCGAATGCGGTGGAACGGTGGAAGGCAATGTTTTGGCACCAACGGTTCTAACCAATGTGAACCGTGATTCAAAAGTGTCTCGTTTTGAAGTTTTCGGACCAGTCGTTTGTATTGCACCGTTTGATACCCTGGACAATGCAATAGCCGAAGCAAACGATTCCCGCTACGGTTTGAATTCCGGAATCATCACGCCAAGCATTGAACGTGCCTTCTATGCGGCCACCCGCTTGGAAACAGGCGGTGTCATTGTGAACGACATTCCCACCTACAGAATCGACAATATGCCCTATGGCGGCTGGAAAGACAGTGGCGTAGGCAGAGAAGGCGTTAAATATGCCATGCGCGAAATGATGGAAGAAAAATTCATCAGCTTAAAATTCAGCGACAACAATTAAACCGGGGAAGGTTCGAAACAAGCTATAACCTTTCTACCTGGGCTTTTCTAAAAACATATTAAAAAATTCAGGCTAACACTCCGCATGACTTTTTCTATATATATACCAACATGTAGCTTAATCAAGCTTTCAAGCACTCTTCAACCATGGTGCATTTCAGCATTAAGGGTTCCGTTTTGAGGTGCTTTTCTTAAAATACGTGCCGAAATGGCAGTCGTATTGGCATCGTTTTTGGTATATAAAAAAGTAAGACTCGCCAAGCATGGCGAGTTTCTTTATTAGGAATACAAAAACCTTATTTATATAAAACCGCACTTACTTATGATACGGTTCCCCCCGATTTATCCGAAAAGCCCGATAAACCTGTTCCACTAAAACCAACCTCATCAACTGATGCGGAAACGTCATCTTTGAAAAACTCAATTTCTCATTAGCCCGCTTCAACACATCCTCACTCAACCCCAGCGATCCGCCAATTACAAACGCCACCTTACTCTTCCCATATGTAGCAAGCTTGTCCAACGTGTCAGCAAGCTCCTCCGATGATTTCATCTTCCCTTCAATCGCAAGAGCAATCACATGGGCATCCGGATTAATTTTGGCTAGAATCCGCTCGCCTTCCTTTTGCTTCACCTGCAGCATTTCAGTCTCACTCAACTCTTCTGGTGCCTTTTCATCTGGAACTTCAATAATATCCATTTTGGCATAAGCAGATAATCGCTTTAGATATTCATCGATTCCCTGTTTTAAATACTTCTCTTTTAATTTTCCAACGGTAACTATCGAGATATTCACAAGTCATCCTCACTTTACAAACAAGATATCAACAGGAGTTATCCACATATCCACATTTTCTATCCACATATTGTGTGAGATCATTCGTTCGCCACAAGATATATTGCCTGATTTCGACAATATTCACAGGGTGTTGATAACTTTTTCTCGTCTGAAATTTTCGTTAACATTGGAAAGGTCTCATACTCATCAACGATTGTATCTATTGCTATATCAACATGTTCGTCACAGCTGTATATGATTTGCTCGTTTTCTTTCATGCTCATTCCACCTAGTTTCTAAAATTGTATTGTGGATAATTTAAAATCCACATCGTTTTTCAGTTATCCACATTTCATCTTAACAAAACAAAAACAAATGTGAAAGCACCCACATTTTTTATATAGCCAGACCTGCAAAAAGTTATTCACAGTTTAAGCCTTCTTTCAAATTCAAAAAAACAGGAGAGCAATTATCGCTCCCCTGTCTCAAATCCTATTCACTTATTTAAAACGTTTCCCCACTCAGTTTCACCGTTACTTCCTGAAGCTTTCCATCGCGGTAGAATTTCACTTTCATTTGGTCGCCGACTTTCTTTTTATTGTAAAGGTGCTTTCGAAGGTCTACGACATCTTTGATTTGTTCTCCATCCATTTCAACGATTACATCGAGCTCCTGCAATCCCGCTTGTGCAGCTGGTGAGTTTGGCACAACTTGCCTTAAAGCAACACCATAGTTCACGTCTCTTGGCAGCTTCAATGCCTCCTGCTGATAGTAAGATGGGATTTCGTTAACGGATTTTAAATCTACACCCATATATGGTCTTTTGACATCGCCGAATTTTTCAAGATCATTAATAATCGGAAGTGCGGAGTTGATTGGGATCGCTAAGCCAATTCCTTCAACTGCACTCTGGGCTATTTTCATGGAGTTAATTCCAATGACCTGCCCTTTAATATTGACTAAGGCTCCGCCACTGTTACCAGGGTTAATCGCTGCATCTGTTTGAAGTACTTCGGCATTCCAGTCAATGACGCCATCACGGTTAATATCTACTGGAATGGTCCGCTCTAATCCGGAGATAATCCCTTGTGTCACTGACCCAGAAAAGGTTGGACCCAGCGGATTTCCAATGGCGATCACCGGTTCTCCCGCTTTTAAGGAATCGGAATTTCCGAACTCGGCAATGGCTTTTACGTCCTTCGCATCAATTTCCAGGACAGCAAGATCCGTCCAAATATCACTGCCTCGAAGCTCGGCTGGAACCTTCGTCCCATCCGCTAGTGTAACCTCTAGCTTACTAGCATTCTCCACTACATGATGATTCGTGACAACAAAAGCTTTATTTCCGGACTTTTTATAAATGACGCCTGACCCTGTTCCAGCAGGCTCTTCCACGTTTCCACCGTTGCTGCCTTCACCCCAGAAGCTTGTTGATTGAATATTGGATACCCCAACAACCGCATCCCCTGCTTTATCTACCGCTTTTGTTACGTCTGAAACTACATTCAATGAAACATTTTCAGTAGGAATATTTGCGTTGTTATTAGATGCAGCACTCTCTTCTAACTGCGCATCTGGCTGAACAGAATAAGGCAATACATTAAAATCAGCTAATTTCGGGATGGCAATAAGTACAAGAATGGCACCTAGAATTGCCCCGACAAGACTTGCTAAAAAATAGCCGCCCCTATTTCCCTTTTGCTTCTTATACCGGTTTTGATAATCTTGATCATAATAACCCACACTGGACCATTCCTTTCCTTTATTTCATTTAGAAACTTCTTACAAGCTCTATTTAAAAGGTGTCAAATATAAGTGCTAAGTTCTATTCTTCCACCTTATTTATTATTATACTCGCCTCTTTTTAAGAATCTATTGAAATGCTGGTCAAATCAGCAATCTTACGAGTTTGTTCATAAGTTAGAACCATTTTTTTAATAATAAAAAGGAGCAGGAAGCCCCTCACAAGAGGCTCCCCACTCCTTTCCTACATCCACCTTAAACTGCCGTCAGTGCTGTCGGTGTCTTTGGATCTGTATCATACAGCTCAAACTGCTCTCCCACAATAATGCCTCTGCTTTCAAGCGTCTGCGTTACTGACATTCTTGCTAGTTCCTTAATATTATTATCCTGGCTTAAGTGTGCCAGATAAAAGCGCTTTGTCCGATCACCGGCCACTTCACTCATTGCGATCGCCGCATCCTCATTGGATACATGTCCGACATCACTGAGAATTCGTCTTTTAATGCTCCATGGATATCGGCCCATCCGCAGCATTTGAACATCATGGTTGCTTTCAAACACATACGCGTCCGCATTAGATATGAGCCCCTTCATTCGATCACTTACATACCCTGTATCCGTAATCAAAACGAGCTTTTTCCCAGAATGGTGGAACACATAAAACATCGGATCTGCGGCATCATGTGAAACCCCAAAAGATTCAATATCTAATGAACCAAATGATTTAACCGTCTCCATGGAAAAAGTAAATTTCTGCTCCACAGGGACCTGTCCTATTAAACCATCCATTGCATTCCATGTCTTTTCATTTGCATAGACGGGTAATTTATATTTTCTTGCGAGTATCCCGACACCTTTAATATGATCACTATGTTCATGTGTTACTAAGATGCCAGAGAGCTTCCCCATATCCCGGTCAATCTTTTGAAACAAGGCTTCCATTTGCTTTCCGCTCAAGCCCGCATCGACAAGAAACGAATGATCCTCAGTCTCGACAAAGATCGCATTCCCCGTACTACCACTCGCGAGTACGCTGAATCGCATATTCTCTCACTCCACTATATTTTTATCTTCGTTGTTTAATTGGATGATCTGCCCTTCAAAGGCGTGAACAAATACATCTTCTTTATCATTAATCACAAACCGCCATGCAGGAGTCAGTACCTGTGACGTGCTTGTTTGAACAAAGTTGAAATAGCCAAGCTCCACATTTGTAATCTTACTCTTTGGCTTTAAGGAGCCATTTTCATATAGCGTTTCAATCGCCTTCAAGGGCTGGATAATCTTCTGTTCTTCTGATAGTTCTTCAATTTCCTCTAGCATGGATTGCTGATAGGTCACAATATCATTCTCTTCATTTAAATAAATAGTTAGCTCGCCGCTCATATTATGATAGAAAACCTTATCATCGAATTGTTGGTAATACGTAATCGCATTCTCTTCCTTCTTCCAAAAACGATATTGATCCCCATACAAAACATTATTTTTGACAAATGAATTTATTTCTGCCGTATCCAATTTATCACTAAGCTCATATGGCTTATCAAGAACAAACTTTAGCACATTGCCTGTATTGACTTGCAGTCTCTGCCCCTTTAGCTTCGTTCTCTCTAATGATTCAATTTCATCATTATTGAAGTTTTTCGGCTTTGCACTTAAATACGTATCTTTTGCATAGTTTTTTGGGAGCTCAACATACTCGATTTCGTCTGCCTTTAATCGCTTTTCAAAGGAAGTTTCTGTACTATACTCATACTGGCTGGAGTCGTTTAGCTTAAAAAACTCATACATTAAATAGATATCCAAGACGAGGAAGGTTAATATGAAAATGGTTTTGATTCTACTCCAATCCACGATTAGCCCCTCCCATTGTCTCATCAATGGATAACTGATTCCAGGAACCATTATATTTATAGAACCAGCTGGGCTCTAAATACACTAGCCTTGAATCCTTTTCCATCGCATAGCCGAGCATCATATCCTGCAGATGAGCCAGTTCAATTCCTTTCAATTCCAATAACCCAAGGGCCTCTTGTCCTGATGGAAGATTAACTTCAGTCGCTTCCATTCTGAGCCCAATTAAAAAGTTACTCCTGAAATACTTATAGATTTCACTTTGGCCCCAAGTTTCGCGAATTTCTGAAATTCCGCTGCCTTCACTAAAAATAGGATATCCTTTGTCATCATAAATACGGAACAATACCTGGCGGCTCGTTTCGTCCATTTCAACAAAACGGTAATTATCGGTCCAGCCCCCATGATCATTGACAAAATCAATACTCCTTTTCAGAAGGCTTTTTGAAGTCAATTGGCTTTCGCTGCCTCCTACTGGATTCACATATGAGAGTGTATTTCGATCGTTATTCACACGCATTAAGCTTGAGCCATTTGTGTATTCCTCTCCAGATTGCTGAAAGCTCTTCTTGACGACAGTAGGATCCTTAAACAAAGCATTCTTGAACTTTTCTGACTCTAAAGGAGTCGATAAAAACTGATATTGAAGCATTTTAGGCGCATCCTCTGGCAGGTAAATAACCCGATTGCTAGAAACCTTAAACAGAAAGTACTTAGCATAATGAAGGCTATATTCGGCATTATTAAAAAAGCCATTATAAAAACTTTGCACGAAGGATGCAGGCACTTGGCTTCGGAAAGCCTGGCCCTTTTCAGATGAGATGAAATAGACAAATCCTTGATCCTTTTGAATTCCCTCAGTATCAATAACAATTCGGTCAAAATAAAAATCTGGGATCTTTTTTTCCTTCATATCAATGATTGTTCGGTAAAAATCAATTGGTATCGAATCCGGAAAAAGAATGACTGCATTTCCGGAATTATGAATGAATGATGGGTAATTCTTTATTTCACTAGTGACATTTATAAAATCTGTAAAATTCCATCTGCTAATTTCAGAAATGATCTTATCAATTTCACCCGCATCTGTCGTCCCAAAATGCTTTTCCTTCGTATAATGGTAGATCACTCTGTCTGGCTTAACAATCTCTTCGGCATCCTTTTTCTCACTGATGGCGACTTCTTGAACTGTTTTTGTTTTTTTCATCGTTTCTAAGTTGGGCTGATATGTCCAGATGCTCCATGTTAATAGCACACTAAAGCATACTAAAATGACTAATATGAGTGATTTAATATTTTCATATGTCATTCCCAATCATCCTCTTCAGTACGATCATATGGCAGGCTGAACGAAATGGTTGTTCCTTTTCCTTCTTTACTTGTCGCCCATATTTCCCCGCCGTGTGCTTCTACCATTTCTTTAGCGATTGCAAGCCCTAATCCAGTGCCTCCAAGTTTTCTCGTTCTAGCCTTATCCACCCGGTAAAATCGTTCAAAGATCTTATTGATATTTTCCTTCGGTATCCCTACTCCCTGGTCAGAAACACTAATAACGACAAATTCATTCTGTTCCTCAAGCCTAAAGGTTATTTTTCCACCCTCTGGGGAGTATTTAAGAGCATTCGAAATGATATTATCAATAACCTGCGTTAGTTTGTCTCCATCCATTTCAACGAACGCTGAATGGTCGGGGAGTTTTCTTTCAAAAGTAACATTCTGCTGTTTCGATAATTCAAAACGGTCGATAATTCGATTATAGAACCTAATAACATCTATCCATTCCTTCTTCAAGCTTAATTCCCGGCTGTCCATTTTTGAAAGCTGAAGCAGATCATTAACAAGGCGAATCATTCGCTCTGTCTCCGTCTGAGTTACATCTAAGAATTTCGGAGCAATTTCTTCATCCTGCCAAGCCCCTTCTGCCAAGGCCTCTAAATAACTTCTCATTGTTGTTAGTGGCGTTCTCAGCTCATGGGAAACATTTGCAACAAATTCCCGGCGCTCCATATCAATCTTTTCCTGCTCCGTAATATCATGGAGAACAGTAATGAGTCCATTAACAAATCCCGTTTCCTTCTGAATGACAGAAACATTAGCTCTCAGGATTAATGTATTTGAAGGCTTGCTATAGTCCAAAATGATTGAATCCCGTTCAGATAGCAATTCATCAAATGTATAATCTTCATCAAGACCAAGAAGTGAAACAATCGGCATCGATAAAACTGTTTCACGTGAAACATTCAGCATGTCGGCAGCAGGTTCATTGATTAAAATAACCCTTCCTTTTCGATCTGTTGCAATCACTCCGTCTGTCATATAGGAGAGTACAGATGACAGCTTGCGTCTTTCCCCCTCAGTTGTAGCCTGAGCTTCCTGCAATTTTTTCGTTAAATTGTTAAAGGTCATGGCTAGCTGGCCAATTTCATCATTGCCATATATTTTAACTTTACGGGAGAAGTTTCCCTTCGCCATAGCAAGAGCCTGTCTTCTCATATCTGACATTGGCCGTGTAATGGTTTGAGTTAGAAGGACACCCAAAATCGCTGTAATGGCAAGGGCAATTGCTGTACCGGAAATAAAGATACTGTTAATTTGCCGCATCTGCTCGAATACATTTTCTATTTTTGCAACGAGGTAGATGGCTCCTCTTACCTCGCCATTATGCTTAATCGGTGTAACTAAAACCCAGATTCGATTGTCCGTTTGGGAATCAATAAGCTCGTCACTTGCCTGTTGAGAGGTGGCAAGCGTCATTCTTATTAATGTATCAGTATCTCTTTGCCCGACAACGCCTTGGTTATCAGGGTCAGAGGTTCCCAGGATTTTTAACGTATCCCCCTCAATAACCCTAACCTCAGTAATGTCTTCCGAATTATAATCTCTTAACAGCCGGTAAACATCTTCCTCTAGGGTCGGACCCTCCTCATCGGGCAAGCGCTCCTTCGTCATCTGCTCCTCCAGATAATAAGCAAGCAGATTTACACGATCCTGGATGGTTGTTTTAAAATTATCCTTAAGTGTGGATTCTAATTGTCTAACAAAGTAAACGCCAATAATTTGCATGGCAATCAATATGAGCAACACATAGATGATGACAAACTTAAGATGAATAGAACGAAAAAAGCCTACCTTTTTCATTGAATGTCCTTACTCCTGTTCAGGGTTTCGTAAATAGTACCCAACTCCCCTTCTTGTCACAATCCAGGTTGGATGACTTGGGTTATCCTCAATTTTCTCTCGGAGTCTTCGAACAGTTACGTCAACTGTCCGAACATCCCCGAAATAATCATAACCCCAAACTGTCTGAAGAAGATGCTCACGGGTCATGACTTGTCCAATATGCTTTGCCAAGTAATGAAGAAGCTCAAACTCACGGTGAGTCAGTTCAATGGTTTCTCCTCTTTTTGACACAATATAAGCATCTGGATGAATGATTAAGGTGCCGACCGTAATTTCATTCGTCTCATCCTCTTCATTCGCATTGGCAGCCATATGCTGATGCCTTCTCAAATTCGCTTTGATACGGGCAATTAACTCTCTTGTACTGAACGGCTTTGTCACATAGTCATCTGCCCCAAGCTCAAGACCGATAACCTTATCAATTTCAGAATCCTTTGCTGTCAGCATTATGATGGGCATATCGTATTTTTTCCTTACTTCCCGGCAAACCTCAATTCCATCTCTCTGCGGAAGCATAATATCAAGAAGAATAAGGTCTGGTTTAATTTCTTCCACTTTTTCGAGAGCGTCATTTCCATCATACGAACAAAATACTTCAAAGCCTTCTTTTTTTAAGTTAAATTGCAATATGTCAGCAATCGGCTTCTCGTCATCAACTACTAGAATTTTTCTTTCCATGTAATTCTCCTTTTCATGAAGATTGATTTATTTTGATTGATAGATTTTGTTTATTATCATTCAATTTTACTTTAACATGTTATAAATGTGAATTCATCTATTAAGAAAAAACGTTGTATTCTCTAGGATGTCAGAGGCAGGGCTGGATAATTATTAAATAGTTACCATTACCTAGTTTGTTAAAGTAGAAAAGCCTCTAGTATCGAAACTAGAGACTTTGATCATTAACGAATATATTTTAGAGGGTTTTGGAGTGCACCATTTTTATAAAGTTCAAAATGTAAATGTACACCTGTAGAATTTCCAGTAGACCCCATTACTCCTATTTTGGAGCCCTTTGAAACGACTTGTCCCGGGCTTACACTAATAGATGATAGATGTGCATAGATGGTACGGTAGCCATTCTGATGGTCAATCACAATTTTGTTACCAAAGCTGCCTTGATAGCCTGCAGATACAACTACCCCATTATCAGCTGCTTTGATCGTGCGATTGCTCGGTCTCGCTATATCAATTCCTTTGTGCAATCTTCCCCAGCGATTGCCTACATGACTTGAAACATATCCTCCAACCGCAGGCCAAATAAAGCTGCCTTCACCGCGTGATGGAATCACCTTAGTACCTTTGACGACAATATGATTAACAGGCTGTTCAAGAATTTCCTCTTTTACAATTTCCTTCGTCACCACTTGCCCATTCTGTACGGAGATATGATAAGTGGCAGCCCGTTTTCCATCTTTTCCTTCTTGCTTAACCTTTGTATCCCCTTTGAACATATTTGCATTTTCCACTACTTCTTTTTTAAAAGGGATCACTTCATTTGTGAAGTATTCCTTATCAATAATTACGTGAATAAATGGTTTTAAAATGGTTACGTTCAATTCCTGACCAATTTGCAGAAGGGAGTCTTCTGATAATCCCGGATTAAGGTCTAGCAGCTGCTCGACTTTAAGGTTATGAGCGTGTGCAATTCCACCTAGCACATCCCCTTCTTTCACCATATATTTGACTTCCTCTAAAGATCCCTTTTCAAGAAGCTTAACAGCATCCCCAACAGAAATAATATTTGCTGGCTCAACTTTTTCAGTTTTGATGGAAACTTCTTTTGAAAGTTTTACGTCTAATATACGAGTTTCATTTTCTTTCAATGGGGGTAATGTACTAGTATCAGAAGTTTGCATTGCCTCAACTGCTTTTAATTCATCTTCTGACACATATTTTAACTTCAAGTTTTTAATAATTTCATTTGCTTGATCTTGGTTTTGGACGTAGGCAACTGGATTCCCGTCAATGATAAGGGCAGAAGCCTCGGCCTGTACCTTAATTTCTTTCATTACTTCCTCTGCCACCTCTGTATGATTCGTTTCAGAGTTTGCATGGAAAACCTGCTCTGGTACATATGTAACCTCAGAGTTTAAAGAAAGCTTTAGCGTTTCATTCGAGGACTGAGCCTCTTTCAATTTCTTATCAATTAAACCTTCTATGGCCGTTTTATCAGTAACTGTCCCAATATATTGTTTATCTACATAAACATAGTAAACAGTTGTCAGCTTTTCAGTATTGGCATGTGCTGAAATACCAGCAGCAAAAGAAATTGCACCTACAGCAAAAACAGTTAATGCGGTAGTTTTGAAGGCAGTTTTAAATTTATTATATGTATGTGTTTTGATCTTCGTGAATTTATTTGTCGAATCTTGCATTGGTATATCCTCCTAGACTACGGCAACAAATACACTTCCAATTAGTGCTATATAACTATTATTCTATTTACCATAATTTTTTCACTTCTATACTTTACCATAAAATCCATCTAATAGACTATTTGACTTCATAATGTAACATAATTGTATAAATGATGACAATTTACTGTCATAAGGGCCTAAAATGTCGATTGAATTTTGTCGAAATGAAGAGAAAGACTAGTACATAAAGCTTATTATGACTAGGTTTTTCCTACTATTTTTTATAAAAGAGGGTATAAGCGCGGTATTTAAACATTTTCTTGTTATAGAGAGTGGATTATTACAGTTATGTAACAAAAATAGAGTATGAACAGGTTCATACTCTATTTGGTAATGGCTCAGGACGGAATCGAACCGCCGACACAAGGATTTTCAGTCCTTTGCTCTACCGACTGAGCTACTGAGCCGTATATAATATAGTTTCCTAAAGTTTGTTTAGCTTAAAGAATGTGCTCCAAATCCCTGCGTGATTTGTCGCAGATTTTAAAAGTTTACCATTCGGGGAAGGGTTGCTTTGTAGCTGTAATCTTTTAAAATCCTCTACCAACTGAGCTACTGAGCCGTATTATATGTATTAATGCCATCCAGCAAGGTGGCCGGGCTTGCCTGCCGCTTACTGGATGGCATTTGCCATGACCCGTACGGGATTCGAACCCGTGTTACCGCCGTGAAAGGGCGGTGTCTTAACCGCTTGACCAACGGGCCTAAGAAATGGTGAGCCATGAAGGACTCGAACCTTCGACCCTCTGATTAAAAGTCAGATGCTCTACCAACTGAGCTAATGGCTCGTATAATATGTTGTTTCCTAAATATTGATTGTAGTCATAAATGTGCTCCAAATCCCTGCGTGATTTGTCGCAGATTGCTACAGCTGCTATTCGCTGATGTAATGCTCCGGACTGCAAGCTTCTGCAATCAGCTAATGGCTCGTTTATGACGACGCTTTTTATAATAGCATAGAAATATAATAGTGTGCAATACTTTTTAAAAAAAATACTTTTTATCATACACTCTGCATTATTCTACAAATAGGCAAATATCCTATTCCTCTTTAAAAATGGACACATATACTAAGACTGTAATAATTTGAGGAGGGATATATAAAATGGAAAGACAATTCGGGTATGGAGGATATCCCGGCTATGGTGGGTATCCTGGTTATGGCATGGGGGTTGGTGGATATCCTGGTCATGGTATCGGATATGGCGGGTATCCTGGTTACGGCATGGGATATGGTGGGTATCCTGGCTATGGTATGGGTTACGGCGGTTACCCTTACCATCATCATTACCATCATCATGGATATGGTTGCCATTACTGAGAGGGGCTCTATCGGATCTGATAAATTATTCAAATTAATTTAGTATTTGAACGCAAGGCAATCCTGAATAAATTGATTGAACCTAAATTTTAATAAGAATGAAATGAAGATGAGCTGTTTGGTAAAGGTAAGTTTTATTTAAATTGCATAATTGGACAAAAAAAGGCATCTAACAGCCAAAATCCGGCTTATCGGATGCCCTTTGCCTATTGATGACCTCTTTGTGTAAATTTGCATTGAGAGTGGGAAGCTGATGACCACCGTTGTAATAAATTTTTCTACTTGCTTAATTTTACGGACTTATTTGACAGCGCCCTAACCATTCCCTTTAAAAAATCCTGATTTTTATATTCATAGCTATTAGTTTTGCCGCCAAGGGCTTCTTACTACATTAGTTTGTGTGCGATCAGGGCCTACTGAGAAGATGGATAACGGAATTCCAGTTACTTGTGAAACGCGCTCAATGTAGTGCCGTGCATTGGCGGGTAGCTCATCTAATGTTCTACAGCCAGTAATATCCTCTTTCCAGCCCGGCAGTTCCTCATAAACAGGTTCACATTCTGCCAGCACCTTTAAGCTTGCAGGGAATTCCTCTATCACTACCCCTTTATAGCGGTAGGCTACACAAATTTTTAAAGTTTCAATTCCAGTTAATACATCTACGGAATTCAATGACAGATCTGTAAGCCCGCTCACACGGCGTGCATGGCGGACAACTACACTATCGAACCAGCCGACACGGCGCGGACGGCCTGTCGTTGTTCCATATTCCCGGCCTACTTCCCGGATTTGATGGCCAATTTCATTATCAAGCTCTGTTGGAAATGGACCGTCCCCCACTCGAGTTGTATAAGCTTTACATACACCTACAACATGTTTAATCTTGGAAGGGCCTACACCTGAACCAATGGTTACTCCCCCGGCCACAGGGTTAGAAGAGGTAACAAATGGGTAGGTTCCCTGGTCAATATCGAGCATGACCCCTTGTGCCCCTTCAAAGAGAACTCTGCGCCCCTCATCAAGGGCATTATTAAGTACAACTGATGTATCACAAACATAATGTCGGATCTGCTGTCCATATTCATAATATTCATCTAAAATCTCTTCTTTTGTAAAACCCTGTGTATCATAAATACGTTCCAATAAACGATTTTTTTCTTCCAGATTGCGTGCAAGCTTTTCTTCAAAAACTTCCTTATCTAATAAATCAGCAATACGGATACCAATCCTCGCTGCTTTATCCATATAGGCAGGGCCAATTCCCTTCTTCGTTGTTCCAATTTTATTCGCCCCTTTTCTCTCTTCCTCCACTTCATCCAATTTAAGATGATATGGGAGAATGACATGGGCACGGTTGCTTATGCGGAGGTTATCAGTTGCTACTCCTTTTTCGTGCAGATAGGCAATCTCCTTAATAAGTGCTTTAGGGTCAACCACCATCCCATTACCGATCACACTGATCTTTTCACGATAGAAAATCCCTGAGGGAATCAAATGCAGTTTATACGTTTCCCCGTTAAATTTAATCGTATGGCCCGCATTGTTTCCACCTTGATATCGAGCAATGACTTCAGCATTTTCAGATAAGAAATCGGTAATTTTGCCTTTTCCCTCATCTCCCCACTGTGTTCCAACAACGACAACTGATGACATTTTTACAAGCACCTCCGGATTTATCAATCACGATTGATTTCCATTTGAACAACACCATTTTAGCAATCTTTTTACGGAAAAGTCAACAAAACACGAACTATTCTATTAAATTATTGAAATATGTTCGTATTTATATGAAAATAGGAAAATAAAAAAGAACCAGCTATAAAAACTGGATCTTCCACTATAATTATATGAATTTTTTAAGCACCAGGAGGATCATCATATCTTCTCTCTAAGTTTACGAATTTATTATACTCTTTCACAAAGGCAAGCGACACAGTACCTGTTGGACCATTACGCTGCTTCGCGATGATGATCTCAATGATATTTTTATTCTCTGATTCCTTGTCATAATAATCATCACGGTAAAGGAATGCGACGATATCCGCATCCTGCTCGATACTCCCTGATTCACGGATATCAGACATCATTGGTCTTTTATCTTGACGCTGCTCCACTCCACGGGAAAGCTGGGATAGAGCAATAACAGGAACTTGTAATTCACGTGCTAACCCTTTCAATGATCGGGAAATTTCCGAAACTTCTTGCTGGCGGTTTTCCCCAGAGCGTCCGCTACCGAGAATGAGCTGCAAGTAATCAATTAAGATCATCCCAAGGCCATGCTCCTGCTTCAGACGGCGGCATTTGGAACGAATATCTGTAATCCGCACACCAGGTGTATCATCGATAAATATCCCTGCATTCGACAAGCTTCCCATCGCCATCGTCAGCTTGCCCCAGTCTTCATCCGTCAAGGAGCCTGTACGCAGTCTTTGTGCGTCAATATTTCCCTCTGCACAGAGCATACGCATGGCGAGCTGCTCGGCACCCATCTCAAGGCTAAAAATCGCTATATTTTCCCCTGTTTTAGTTGCTACATTTTGCGCAACATTTAAGGCAAATGCCGTTTTCCCAACGGAAGGACGTGCCCCAACAATAATCAAATCGTTGCGCTGAAATCCAGCCGTCATTTTATCAAGCTCGGCGAAACCAGTCTCAAGCCCTGTAATGTCGCCCTTCCGGTTATGCATGACTTCAATATTATCGTATGTGCGAACAAGAACATCCTTAATATTATGAAAGGCACCTGCATTTTTCCGTTGAGCTACTTCTAGAATATTCTTTTCCGCTTCCCCTAGTAGGACCTCTACCTCATCCTCACGGGTATAGCCGTCCTGAGCAATGCCAGTTGCCGTACGAATTAATCTGCGGAGAAGAGATTTCTCCTCAACAATCTTTGCGTAATACTCAATATTAGCTGCTGTCGGAACAGATCCCGCAAGCTCACTTAAATAGCTGACTCCACCTGTATCCTCGATCAACTTTGCTGCTGCAAGCTCTTCCGTCACGGTAATTAAGTCAACTGCTTTTCCCTGATCGCTTAACTTTAACATCACATTGAAAATCTTTTGGTGGGCTGCACGGTAAAAGTCCTCAGGAATCAAAATTTCAGAAGCTAAAGTAAGGGAAGATGGCTCGAGAAAAATAGCCCCTAGAACCGCCTGCTCCGCTTCAATATTTTGGGGTGGAAGACGATCTGCAACTAATTCATTCATCTATAAAAACCTCCTTTAATATTGTCCAGAGGAATATGAAAATTAAATAACGATTACAGTAAAAAAAATAATTAAAAATGGCTAAAAGCTTAGAAAAAATGTGACCAGCAGAACCGATCACATTTTTTTCAACTCTTCTATTTTATCATGTTTATGAGCTAATGGAACTTCCAAATTTAGTTTGCTTCTTTTACATGGACATTCAAAGTGGATGTCACTTCTGTATGAAGTTTAACAGGAACCTTCGTATAGCCTAATGAACGAATGGCATCTGGCAGCTCAATTTTGCGCTTGTCAATTTTGATATTGTGAGCCTTCTGCAATTCTTCTGCAATTTGCTTACTTGTAATCGAGCCAAATAGTCGACCGCCTTCGCCCGCTTTTGTCGAGAATTCCAATGTAATTTTATCCATTGTTTCCTTCAACTTTTTGGCATCAGCCAGTTCTTCTGCCGCTAACTTTTCTTCTTTCTTCTTTTGAGCATTTAATGTGCTAATATTTGCTTGGACTGCCTCAACAGCTAGGCCCTGTTTAATCAAGAAATTTTGTGCGTATCCGTCCGCAACATTCTTGACTTCCCCTTTTTTTCCTTTTCCTTTAACATCCTTTAAAAATATGACTTTCATTCCTTTTTTCTCCCTTCCATATATTCATCAATGGCGGCAAGTAAACGCTCTTCTACTTCATCTAGAGAATGATCTGTCAGCTGAGTTGCCGCATTCGTTAAATGCCCTCCGCCATCTAGGCTTTCCATGATGACTTGAACATTGATATCCCCTAGAGATCTTGCGCTTACTCCGACTGTATTTTCAGATCGCTTCGAAATAACAAAGGAAGCAAGTACGCCGTCCATCGTCAGCAATGTGTCCGCTGTCTGTGCAATTAACACTTGATGAATTTCCTCATCAGGCTGCCCCTTTGCAATCGCAACGCCTTCACGATAAAAATACACATTTTCGATTAATTTTGCCCGTTTAATATAAGTCTTAACATCTTCTTTAAGGAACTTCTGCACGAGAACGGTGTCAGCTCCCTGAGAACGTAAATAGGAGGCCGCATCAAAGGTTCTTGAACCAGTCCTTAGACTGAAGCTCTTCGTATCAACAGTAATACCAGCTAGTAAGGCAGTTGCCTCAAGCATATCGATCTTTCCATACTTCGGCTGGTACTCGAGGAGCTCGGTCACTAGCTCAGCAGTCGATGAAGCATAAGGCTCCATATAAACAAGGAGCGGATTATGAATGAACTCTTCTGCCCGGCGATGGTGATCGATGACGACAACATGGTCTATTTTCTGAATGAGCTTTTCTTCAATAACCATCGAAGGCTTATGAGTATCGACAATCACTAACAGCGTATCGTCTGTTGCCATTTCTAATGCTTGTGCCGGGGTAATAAATTTGGAATACAATGATTCAGTTTTTTTGATTTCTGTCATAAGTCTTTGAATTCCGGTGTCAATATCTTGAGGATTAATGACGATATACCCTTCACGCTGATTCATCTGGGCAATTTTTCGAATGCCAATGGCCGCTCCGATGGCATCCATATCCGGATTCTTATGCCCCATAATAATCACCTTATCACTCTCAGTGATCAACTCCTTCAGAGCATGGGCAATGACACGCGCACGGACCCTTGTTCGCTTTTCAACAGGATTCGTTTTCCCGCCGTAGAACTTAACTTTTCCGTTTGTCTGCTTAATGGCCACTTGATCTCCGCCGCGCCCAAGAGCTAAGTCGAGACTTGATTGAGCAAGAACACCCAATTCAGGCAAGGATGAGACACCCGTTCCAACTCCGATACTTAATGTTAGAGGCAGGTTTCTCTTTGCCGTTATTTCTCTAATATCATCTAGAATCGAAAATTTCCCTTTTTCAAGGTACTGAAGTATTTGTTCATTAAAGACAGCCATAAATCGATCAGAGGATACCCTTTTTAAGAAAACCCCATTATCTGTTGCCCATTTGTTCAAAATGGAGGTCACAATATTGTTAAGGCTGCTTCTCGCCTGATCTTCCATCCCTTGGGTCAGTTCATCATAATTATCTAAAAAGATAATAGATATAACGGTTCTTTCTTCTTGATACAATTTTTCAATTTCTGTTTGTTCTGTTACATCAAAAAAGTAAAGCAGTCGCTCTTCCAATTTCAGAATAACACGAAGCTTACGGTCATGAAGCGTAATCACTTCTGTTTCCACTTCCTGTTTGATTAATGGGACTAGGAAATCTGCAACATCATAAAGCGATCTTCCTACTAACGTATCTTCATCAAAGCATGAAGCCAGAAAAGGATTGGTCCATTCAACGTAATAATCATCATTAATGAGCATAATCCCAATTGGCATCTCCATTAAGGCCTCTTCGCCAACCTTTTTTACCCGGTAGGATAAAGTAGATATGTATTCTTCTGTTTCCTTCCTCTGTAAATAAATGATTTTAAATAGGTAATAGAAGGGAAGAACAACAAGAAGAAGTCCGATCAGGCCAAAAATCCAGTTATAATACGCTAATATAATAAGAAGCACCACTGTTATGCCCATCAATCCATAGATTGGATAGCGAATGGAGCGCTTTTCTAAATATGACGGCATGTTTTCAGCTCCTAAACAGCAGTGTTTAGAGCATGCCCTATTCAGGAGATAGATTCATCCTTTTGGACATACATTTATTTACTCTTTTCTAATCTTTTTCTTAAATCAAACCCTAAGTCAATTATACCTAATATCCTTACAATAGAAAGGAAAATTGGAATGATGAATGTAAAGACCACCGCAAAAATAGGGACAGCCTTCGAAATGCCCTTTTTATGGCAAAAATAAGAAATAAGCGATAATCCTTGAAGGACCATAAACATTTGAAGCAGAAATCCAATATTCATTAACGCCATATACCAATAGGTGCCTTCTTCAGGATTTAGGGCAAATGAGGCCAACATCGTTAATAAATAATACCAAAGAATACTTTTTGGCAGGACAATCTCTCTAAAGGCCTTCCAGCGTTCTATCTCTACTCCAAAACGTTTAACGATTGGAAATGAGACTAGTTCTATTAATAAAACCCCAAATAGGGCAATTAATACAAATAAACTTGGTGTTAGAGTATCAAGCAAATTTAACGATGCTTCAAACTGCTCGATTATTTTCTCACTTGATCCTTGCCCGATCGTTTCTAGCATGCTTCGCGACTCATCAATAGATTCCCTTAGCACACTAATAGATTCCTTTATAAAGTTAATTTTGAAGAAAACGACTGCAACTGCATATTGGATTAATACCGTTGCGAGAAATACTAATGAAGCAGCTAAATAGGAAACGGTCCTGCTTTTCCTCTCCTTAATCAATTGCCCGATTACGATGCCTGTCAAGCCATAGGTGAGCGTAAGAGGAACCGCAAGCAGCGTTCCTACAATCAGGGAGATTAGAACAGCAGCAATAAAGAAAACAAACGCAAACATGCGTGTGTTTTTCGCCCCAAACATAATAAAGGGCACTGCCAAAAATAGATTGCTGACGACACCAAGTATCGGAATATACATCGTTATTAATATGAGAACGGCATAGGCTGCTAATAAAACAGCCCCTTCAGTCAGCTTATGTACATTTTTCATTTTTACACCTCTTTTTAACGGGACACCATAAATTCTATTTTAGCTAGTATTTTAGTCATATTCAACTAGGAAGGGCGGGATGTCCTGTCATCGGTGGTAGGCGCTCCTCCTAATAGCAAACGCTTCTACTCGTGCGATGATTATGATGTTGGAGCACCCCTTGTGGAGCTAGACAGTTCTCAAACATTAGAAATGTTCGCCTATCATTGTAATAAAAAAAGCACAACAGGTTGCCCCTTGTTGTGCTTTATTATCTATTATTCACCTGCAACGTATGGCAGTAATGCCATTTGGCGTGCACGCTTAATCGCAACAGTTAATTTACGTTGGTATTTAGCGTTTGTACCAGTTACACGACGTGGTAAAATTTTACCGCGCTCAGAAATGAACTTTTTAAGAAGATCTACATCTTTGTAATCGATGTGAGTGATTCCGTTTGCTGTAAAGAAGCAAACTTTACGACGTTTTGCACGTCCTCCTCTACGTCCTCCCATAGCCATGGTCATTTCCCTCCTTTTGTTTTATTTAGTCGTTCAATAATCAAGTTAGAATGGCAGATCGTCATCTGATATGTCGATTTGTCCACCGTCATTTGCAAATGGATCGTTATCTACCCGCGTATAGCCTTGATTATTTCTGTTGTTTTGTGGTTGTTGATTCTGATTGTTGTTATTTCCAAATGGGAAATCCTGTTCTCTAGGTGCGCCATAATTAGCATTTTCGCCTCTGGAGCTATTCCGAGGCTCAAGGAATTGAACACTTTCAGCCAATACCTCTGTAATATATACACGCTTTCCATCCTGACCATCAAAGCTGCGAGTTTGAATTCTTCCATCTACTCCGGCAAGACTGCCCTTTTTCAAGAAGTTCGCCACGTTTTCAGCAGCTTTTCTCCAAATAACACAGTTGATGAAGTCAGCTTCTCTTTCACCTTGTTGATTCGTAAACGTACGGTTTACAGCAAGAGTGAATGAAGCAACCGCTACACCATTTGGGGTATATCGTAAATCAGGATCCTTTGTCAAACGTCCAACAAGAACAACACGGTTCATCATCAGAATCAACTCCTTTCTTCCAAATGTTTCACATGGAACATTTTGGAGGTTACAATTTATCTATTATTTCTCATTTTTAACAACGATATGACGGATAATGTCTTCGCTGATTTTCGCTAAACGAGAGAACTCGTCAATAGCTGGAGCTTCAGCGTTAACATGGATTAATTGGTAGAAGCCATCACGGAAATCATTGATTTCGTAAGCTAAACGGCGCTTACCCCAATCCTTTGCTTCAGTTAACTCCGCACCATTTTCAGTTAAGATTCCGTTAAAACGCTCAACTAGAGCTTTTTTAGCTTCATCTTCAATGTTTGGGCGGATGATGTACATAATTTCGTACTTTCTCATCACTTTTACACCTCCTTTTGGTCTAAACGGCCCTTTCTAAAGGGCAAGGAGCAATTATTCATTACTCACAAGATGAAAGTATAGCACAAAATATCAGCTTTTGCAATGGACTAGACCTCTACAAATGAATATTTGATTTATGGGCTTCATCTTTATCGTTTGGTTTTTTATCCCCCTGCTTCTTCTTCACTATGTATCTCGGATTGTTTTAATACTGAGGCTCTTCCATTCATATCCTACTGGATATGCCGATTAAAATGCTGCCTAATTCCTTCTCCCAAAATATTAAATGTGAGCGTGGAAATCACAATAGCCAGCATCGGAAAGAACGGAATCCAAAACGCCCGTATAACATCCTTCCGTGCCTCCCGAATAAGAGTTGCCCAATCTATACTTGTATTGATTAGCTCACTATACCCATATGTAACTTGCACAATGTCCTGTGTAAGAAATACATTGATAATGGCAAGTTGCCCAATTAGGATGGCCACCCTTCCTGCATCGATAAAAAAGTTAACAATAATACTTGGAAAAAGGTTAGGAAAATAGTGTGAAACTAACATTTTTATTGGATCAACTCCGATCGTTATCCCTGCCTCAATAAATGGTTTTTGAGATAGACCATAAGCCTCCTGCTGAATAATAAAGCTAACTCTTCCTACTTCAATTAAGGCAATAATGACAATTGTCCAATAGTATCTATGCTCATGAAAAAGAAGAAATGGCAAAGTCAGAACTAAAGCGGCTGTAAAAAGGACTGGAAAGCTGGAAAATAGCTGATTCCACCATTTATTAAGCCATGAAATAACCCCTCTATTCCTCATTCCAAGAAGCCCTAACGGAATAGCAAATATATACCTAAGGATCACAATGCTAAATATGAGAATAAACGTATCTTTTGCCCCCATGATTAATAGACTTAATAAATCTCGCCCCTCCCGATCAGATCCAAGAGGGAACATGTCAGAGGGGGGAAAAGGAGCTACAGAAATTTTCCCTGGCCCTGGGAAGATCACCCTTTCCCCCTTTAAATCCGAATCCACAAACGAAAGAGAAGGGCCAAAAATGGTGAAAAAGGCCAATATACTAGCCATGATTAGTCCTATAATTAAATAATAGTTACGCAAATATATCTCCCCTTTAAGGAATCCGTAAACTTCTCTTAATGATAAATCCAAGGACTTGTGCAATTATGACAAATAGGAGAAAACATAAACTGATTCCAATAATCATACCCGGCTCGAAGTTTCGAAAAGCTCCCATGTGAAAGCCTAAGCCGAAACCAAGGGCTGTAATTAATCGATAGGCCATCCCTTCATATCCAATTAAATATTCAACAATGATTAAACTAGACAATAAGTGAATCATGAGTGAGATCATATGATTAATAACCGTTTTCAAAGCATTGCGAAACATATGTTTATTAATGACCTTTGACATCGGAAATCCCTTTGACTGTGCCACTTGGATATAATACTGGCCTTCTTCATTAGCTAAAGCATCTGAAGTGATTCTAGCCATATACATCATTGGGTAAATGGAAATTAGAATGGCTGGCACAATAAACCCATACCAATTCGTCTGACTAAAAAGGCGCAACGTTGGAAAGGTAAATATAACGAGCCATTGAATACTTATGACAAGGAAGAAATCAGGTATCGATTGCAAAAGCCATGTGAACCCATGGCCAATGATTCTCTTCTTATTTGATCTATTGCGATAATCAAAGATTCCCTTCCCAATCCCTATTAATAGGCTAAGAAAAAAAGCAGGAAGAAGCAGCTTTAAACTATTGGGCACAAAACGCCTAAGCTCATCCTCGACCGTCAAACGTTCATGCTTCGTTCCCCCTAAGCTTTTTTTATCCCATATATGCTGTATGTATGTCGTAATATCTTTCTTGTACTCCTGCCAAGAGAATTGATATTCCATCTGTACCGTTAAAGCCTTTCCACTAACAGAGAGTACTGGATTTCTTGGAAATAGGACAACGAGAAATAATCCCGCAATGATAACAGCATAAAGCAGTACATTCTTCAAAATCACCCTTGCTATATTCATGTAAAAGACTCCCCTTATGTTCTATCTTCTTTTGAAAGTATAGCAAAAAAAGGTAAAATTTTCTATAAATTCGGTATATTCGTAATTCTTCCCCTTCATGAGGCTAAAAATGGCGTTAAAAAAACACTGCAGATTCGTACTCTGCAGTGTTTCCTTTTATACATTAAAACGGAAGTGGATAACATCTCCGTCTTGAACAATATATTCTTTTCCTTCTAAGCGAACCTTCCCAGCTTCACGTGCCGCAACCATATTTCCTCCAGCTAACAGATCATCATAGGAAACCGTTTCTGCACGGATAAAGCCTCTTTCGAAATCAGAATGGATAACCCCGGCACATTGTGGAGCTTTCATGCCTTTTTTGAATGTCCAAGCACGCACTTCCTGAACACCGGCTGTGAAATAAGTAGCTAGTCCAAGAAGGTGATAAGCGGAGCGAATTAATTGATCCAGTCCGGATTCCTCAATTCCAAGCTCCTGAAGAAACATTTCCTTTTCTTCTCCTTCTAGCTCAGCAATTTCTGATTCTATTTTTGCACAAATGACAATGACTTCCGCATTATCATTTTTTGCAAATTCTTTTACCTGTTGGACATATTCATTAGAATTCGGGTCTGACACATCGTCTTCCCCAACATTGGCTACATATAGAACCGGTTTAATGGTTAAAAGATGCAGTCCCTTAGCAACCTTCATTTGCTCTTCTGTAAATTCTACTGTTCGAGCAGGCTTGTCCGCTTCGAAAGCCTCTTTTAATTTCTCAAGAATCTCCATTTCAAACATAGATTCTTTATCTTTTTGTTTCGCCATTTTTCCAACTCTGGCAATCCGCTTTTCAACAGATTCAAGGTCCGCCAAAATTAACTCCAGATTAATCGTTTCAATGTCAGAAAGCGGGTCAACCTTGCCGGCAACGTGAGTAATATTATCATCCGCAAAGCAGCGGACTACCTGGCAAATGGCCTCTACCTCACGGATATGGGATAGAAATTTATTTCCTAGCCCTTCTCCTTTGCTCGCTCCTTTTACAATTCCCGCAATATCCGTAAATTCAAATGTTGTTGGAACGGTTTTCTTCGGCTGAACAAGCTCTGTTAATTTATTTAAGCGATAATCAGGAACCTCTACAATTCCTACATTCGGATCAATCGTACAAAATGGGTAGTTCGCCGATTCTGCCCCCGCTTGGGTAATCGCATTAAATAATGTCGACTTTCCGACATTCGGCAACCCTACAATACCTGCTGTTAAAGCCATCCAAGTCACTCCTCAAATAAAAAAATATCTATGAAAATCACTTACAATCGGTATATGAATTCCTTCACAATTATAGAGATTAACTAAGAAAAGCGCAAGGTGCTCGACCAAACCGCCGGAACTTATTCCTCATGCTTCACAAGGATTTTCTTCATCTTTCTCGCAAATTCCCTTCTTGGGATTAATACACTGTGTGAACAGCCTTCACATTTTATCCGGATATCGGCTCCCATACGAATAATTTTCCAGCGATTAGTTCCACATGGATGCTGCTTTTTCATTTCGACAATATCATTTAAATTGAATTCCTTTTGTTCCACGATTAGCCCCCCATTCCGTCTTTTGTTTTCTTTAATTCTTCTTCATTTCGCGAATACATGACAAGGCGAGGGAACGGCACATCAATTCCATTCTCCTCTAAGCATTGCTTAATTTCCTTCCTTAATTGCCGTGCGATATAGAAATGCCTCATAGGCAATGTTTCAGACGTAACTCTGATTGTGAGATTGGAAACATCTAAAGTTTGCACACCAAGAATTTCAGGCGGCTTCACCATATCCTCATACTTTTCCGGCAGATTCTCCAGCAGCTCCTGCAGAACCTTCTCTGCTTTATTGATATTACTTTCATAAGCAATATTTACATCCACAAAAGCCACACTATTATTGATTGAAAAGTTCGTTACCTGGTTAATACTTCCGTTAGGCAATATATGTATTTCCCCGGTCCAACTTTTAATTTTCGTTGTCCTTAGTCCAATTTCCTCTACGGTCCCCATAAACTGGTCCACCTGAATATAATCCCCTACCGAAAATTGATCCTCAAAAATAATAAAGAATCCCGTGATGATGTCTCGAACAAGATTTTGTGCTCCAAATCCAATAGCCAATCCAACAATTCCCGCACCAGCTAATAAAGCCTTCACATCGATGGCCATCGTTTCCAAAATCATCATTAAGGCAAAGAAAAACGCCACATATGTAAGAATATTGACTAATAGCTTTACTAATGTAGCCTCACGCCGCTCTGAAATTCGAATAAGCGAACTGTGCGTCCTAAGTTTAAATATTTTTAAAATGACAGCCTTTCCTATTTTAATAAAAAGACCCGTCAAAATAATAATAAATAAAATTTTAAGAGCCCCATTCCCGATTGCCATCCAAGTTTCTTCATTTGATAAAACTTCAATTTTTTTATTAAAAAATGTCCTTATATGGTCCAATCTTTCACCTTCTTTAAATAGAGGTTCGCTTTTTTGTATCAAAAAACTTACTTTATTTAAGCTTAGTGCATCTATTGAGGGCAAGCAATCATAGATTAGAATAACCCAGTAATCATAAGAGATAAAGCAAGTTCATTTTAACAATTTCTCTCTTAGTTTTGTACCCCTTCACAGCACGATTTCCCCACATACTAAACACCATGTATAGATTACTAATATTTTCCGTATACTGTTACTACCTAAAATGCGGATGTGGAATAGCAGGTGAAAACTGTATACATATAAAGAAAATTTCCCTGTTCCCAACAAAAAGGAGTGGATCCAATGGATTTTAGACCTCAGCTTTTTGAAAAAAAAGCAAATTCGGAAAGAATTGTGCATGATGAACCGACTGCCGCCCATCAGTTAGCTTTGCAAATCAACCAATTATTGCCAACTAATTTTAGAAACCGGCCTATTGTATTTGTCTGTATCGGGACTGACCGATCAACAGGAGACTCATTAGGTCCACTCATTGGAACACTTCTTGAAGAAAAAAGAATGCCCTCCTTTTTCGTGTACGGAACTTTAGAAAATCCCATTCATGCTGTAAATATGGCTGACAAACTGGCGGAAATTCAAAAAAAGCACTTTAATCCTTTTATCATTGGCATTGATGCATGCTTAGGGCGTTTAAAAAGTGTAGGTGTGATTCAGATTGGAGAGGGCCCTGTGAAGCCTGGTGCTGGTGTGAATAAAGAACTTCCAGAGGTAGGGCATATGCATATTACAGGAATCGTCAATGTTAGCGGCTTTATGGAGTTCTTTGTCCTGCAGAATACAAGACTTCATCTTGTGATGAACATGGCCAAAACCATTGCGAACGGAATTTACAACGCAAACTTACTTTACAAACCAGAACGAACTATATCAAGATTTGATTCAGAACAAGAGAAAATAACATAAGGAGAGGATAATAAGGCTCCCCTCCTTTTTTTTTAGAAATATAATTGATAAAAATAAATAATCGTCACAATTAACCCTACTACAGCAATTCCAGGAAGTAAATTAGCTACGCGAATTTTGATAATGCCGGTAAGATTTAAACCAATAGCAAAAATCATGATTCCTCCAGTAGCTGTCATTTCTTTAATAAAGCTATCCATAAGAATCGGCGGAACAAATTGATCGATCTGTGTAGCAAATAGGGCGATTAGTCCTTGGTAAATTACAACAGGGATAGCCGAAAACAGGACGCCAATTCCAAGAGTAGTCGTTAAAATCAACGCAGTAAAACCATCAATTATCGACTTTGTGTAAAGCACATCATGATCGCCTCTAATCCCGCTGTCCAATGCGCCAATAATGGCCATGGCACCAATCACAAAAATAAGTGTAGCCGTGACAAATCCTTGAGAAATACTCCCCTGACCATTAGAGCCAATTTTCCTTTCCAACCAATCACCAAGTGCATTAAGCTTATTCTCCAAAGCAAAATACTCACCCAGAACAGCCCCAAATACAAGGCTGATAATAACGACTAGGAAATTCTCACCCTTTAAGGCCATTTGAAGGCCCAAAACCATGACAGCCAATCCAATGGCATGCATGACAGTCCCTTTCATATTTTCAGGGATTCTATTAAGCATTTTCCCTAAAAGGGTACCAATAATAATCAATAATCCATTTACAAGCGTACCAAGTAGAAACATTTTTTCACCTTACTAGTTAAATTTCGACATACGAATGAAGTTAAAGATACACTACCATGAACGAGAGATAGATGACAATCATTTTTTTCAAAATTTCGTTAATAGATAAGTAGAAATCTCCAAAAGCCAAAAAAATAAACCATCCTATGATGGCTTAAAATAGATTATTTACTTGTTTCAAGCAGTTCTAAAATCCGATCTAAATCTTCCTTGGAAAAGAACTCTATCTCAATTTTCCCTTTATTATTTGTTTGTTTTATATTAACCGTTGTTCCGAATCTCTCACGTAGGAAGGACTCTTGCTCTTTAATAAAAATATCCTTTTTAGGTGCAGGCTGTTTTGTTTCACGTGAAACATTATTGAGCTGTTGAATTAACTGTTCTAACTGCCGAACATTTAAGTTATCTTTAATGATTTTCTCAACTAACACCATAAGCTTCTCTTTACTTCTTAGCCCCAATAAGGCTCGGCCGTGGCCCATGGTGATTTTCCCTTCGGAGATCAGTGTCTGGATTTTTGGAGGCAAGGAGAGTAAGCGAATATGGTTTGCAATATGCGGCCGGCTTTTTCCAAGACGCTTTGCTAGTTCTTCTTGGGTAATCTTCAATTTTTCCATTAGAAGCTGGTAGGCAGCACCTTCTTCAATTGGGGTTAAATCCTCACGCTGCAGATTTTCTAATACAGCTAATTCCATCATCTGCTGTTCATTCAATTCTCTAACGACTACCGGAACCGTTTCTAATTTCGCCGCTTTTGCTGCGCGATACCGTCTTTCCCCTACAACAATTTCATAGCCCTTTAAGCTTTTCCGTGCGATGATTGGTTGCAAAATACCATGCTCTAGAATCGACTGGGTTAACTCTTCAATTGCTTCCTTCTCAAATATTTTACGAGGTTGATAAGGATTAGGACGCAGCTCTTTTAAATTGATTTCCCTAACTGATTCCTCTTTGGTCTCCATGTTGGAAAAAAAAGCGTTAAGCCCCTTCCCTAAACCTTTAGCCATTCGAAACCACTTCCTTTGCTAAATCTAAATACACCTCTGCACCACGTGATTTAGGATCATAAGTAATAATAGGTTCACCATGACTCGGCGCTTCACTAAGGCGGATATTTCTAGGAATGATTGTTTGATACACTTTATCCTGGAAATATTTTTTCACCTCTTCGATAACTTGAATGCCCAAATTTGTTCTCGCATCCAGCATCGTCAGTAACACGCCTTCAATTTTTAAATCATGATTTAAATGCTTCTGAACGAGGCGGACTGTGTTCAAAAGCTGGCTTAGCCCCTCGAGGGCGTAGTATTCACATTGAACTGGAATGATGACAGCATCAGATGCTGTAAAGGAATTTAATGTTAATAAGCCAAGAGATGGCGGACAATCAATAATAATGTAATCGAAGTTCTCTTTAATTTCCTCTAAGGCACGTTTTAAACGCACTTCCCTTGAAATCGTCGGCACTAATTCAATTTCTGCTCCAGCTAGTTGAATCGTTGCAGGAATAGCATATAAATTCTCAACTGTAGTTGGGCGAATAACCTTCGCAGCTTCTACATCATCTACTAACACATCATAAATACATTGATCAACATCTGCTTTCTCTATTCCTACCCCGCTTGTCGCATTCCCTTGAGGGTCAATATCTACTAGCAAAACCTTTTTTCCTATGTATGCTAAACAGGCACCAAGGTTCACGGATGTAGTCGTTTTTCCTACTCCACCTTTTTGGTTTGCAATTGCAATGACTTTGCCCACGATATCACCTACTTTCATCTATAAATAAACTTCTATGAATATATTTAAGACTTCGAAATTACTGTCAAACTATTAAAAAGGCAATCATGTATTCTATTTTAACATGAAAAAGACGAGAGAATAAATTTTAATTGATAAAATGCAATCTTCTAAATTGAACATAATCTGAATGAAAGGAATAGCAAGTATTAAGGGGAGATTTAACTTGAGGAGTAGTCGAAGCTTATGATCAAAAAATGAGGATAAAATCGAGCTTCATGAACGATTCATAGTACGTGTTTTCA
>NZ_JBALPC010000062.1:1622-4746 GCF_036965225.1 Bacillus sp. JJ1474
GGTTAAGTTAATAAGGGCGCACGGTGAATGCCTTGGCACTAGGAGCCGATGAAGGACGGGACTAACACCGATATGCTTCGGGGAGCTGTAAGTAAGCTTTGATCCGGAGATTTCCGAATGGGGGAACCCACTGTTCGTAATGGAACAGTATCTTTACCTGAATACATAGGGTATTGAAGGCAGACCCGGGGAACTGAAACATCTAAGTACCCGGAGGAAGAGAAAGCAAACGCGATTCCCTGAGTAGCGGCGAGCGAAACGGGATTAGCCCAAACCAAGAGGCTTGCCTCTTGGGGTTGTAGGACACTCTACACGGAGTTACAAAGGAACGAGGTAAATGAACAGGTCTGGAAAGGCCGGCCATAGAAGGTAAAAGCCCTGTAGTTGAAACTTCGTTCCCTCCAGAGTGGATCCTGAGTACGGCGGGACACGTGAAATCCCGTCGGAAGCAGGGAGGACCATCTCCCAAGGCTAAATACTCCCTAGTGACCGATAGTGAACCAGTACCGTGAGGGAAAGGTGAAAAGCACCCCGGAAGGGGAGTGAAATAGTTCCTGAAACCGTGTGCCTACAAGTAGTCAGAGCCCTTTAACGGGTGATGGCGTGCCTTTTGTAGAATGAACCGGCGAGTTACGATTACATGCGAGGTTAAGTTGAATAGACGGAGCCGCAGCGAAAGCGAGTCTGAATAGGGCGAATTAGTATGTGGTCGTAGACCCGAAACCAGGTGACCTACCCATGTCCAGGTTGAAGTCCAGGTAACACTGGATGGAGGACCGAACCCACGCACGTTGAAAAGTGCGGGGATGAGGTGTGGGTAGCGGAGAAATTCCAATCGAACTTGGAGATAGCTGGTTCTCTCCGAAATAGCTTTAGGGCTAGCCTCATGTTGTTAGAATCTTGGAGGTAGAGCACTGTTTGGACTAGGGGCCCTCATCGGGTTACCGAATTCAGACAAACTCCGAATGCCAAAGATTTATCCATGGGAGTCAGACTGCGAGTGATAAGATCCGTAGTCAAGAGGGAAACAGCCCAGACCACCAGTTAAGGTCCCAAAGTATACGTTAAGTGGAAAAGGATGTGGAGTTGCTTAGACAACCAGGATGTTGGCTTAGAAGCAGCCACCATTTAAAGAGTGCGTAATAGCTCACTGGTCGAGTGACTCTGCGCCGAAAATGTACCGGGGCTAAACGTATCACCGAAGCTGTGGATTGACATCTGCGATGTCAGTGGTAGGAGAGCGTTCTAAGGGCGTTGAAGCTAGACCGTAAGGACTGGTGGAGCGCTTAGAAGTGAGAATGCCGGTATGAGTAGCGAAAGATGGGTGAGAATCCCATCCACCGAATGCCTAAGGTTTCCTGAGGAAGGCTCGTCCGCTCAGGGTTAGTCGGGGCCTAAGCCGAGGCTGAAAAGCGTAGGCGATGGACAACAGGTTGATATTCCTGTACCACCTCTTTACCGTTTGAGCAATGGGGGGACGCAGGAGGATAGGGTAAGCGCGCTGCTGGAATAGCGCGTCCAAGCAGTTAGGCTGCAAGCGAGGCAAATCCCGCTTGCGTGAAGGCTGAGCTGTGACGGCGAGGGAAATATAGTACCGAAGTTCCTGAATCCACACTGCCAAGAAAAGCCTCTAGCGAGGGAAAAGGTGCCCGTACCGCAAACCGACACAGGTAGGCGAGGAGAGAATCCTAAGGTGAGCGAGAGAACTCTCGTTAAGGAACTCGGCAAAATCACCCCGTAACTTCGGGAGAAGGGGTGCTCATTTGGGTGAATAGCCCGGATGAGCCGCAGTGAATAGGCCCAGGCGACTGTTTAGCAAAAACACAGGTCTCTGCGAAGCCGCAAGGCGAAGTATAGGGGCTGACGCCTGCCCGGTGCTGGAAGGTTAAGAGGAGGGGTTAGCGCAAGCGAAGCTCTGAATTGAAGCCCCAGTAAACGGCGGCCGTAACTATAACGGTCCTAAGGTAGCGAAATTCCTTGTCGGGTAAGTTCCGACCCGCACGAAAGGCGTAACGATCTGGGCACTGTCTCAACGAGAGACTCGGTGAAATTATAGTACCTGTGAAGATGCAGGTTACCCGCGACAGGACGGAAAGACCCCGTGGAGCTTTACTGTAGCCTGATATTGAATTTCGGTACAGCTTGTACAGGATAGGTAGGAGCCTTGGAAGCCGGAGCGCCAGCTTCGGTGGAGGCATCGGTGGGATACTACCCTGGCTGTATTGAAATTCTAACCCGCGCCCCTGATCGGGGCGGGAGACAGTGTCAGGTGGGCAGTTTGACTGGGGCGGTCGCCTCCTAAAGAGTAACGGAGGCGCCCAAAGGTTCCCTCAGAATGGTTGGAAATCATTCGAAGAGTGTAAAGGCATAAGGGAGCTTGACTGCGAGACCTACAAGTCGAGCAGGGACGAAAGTCGGGCTTAGTGATCCGGTGGTTCCGCATGGAAGGGCCATCGCTCAACGGATAAAAGCTACCCCGGGGATAACAGGCTTATCTCCCCCAAGAGTCCACATCGACGGGGAGGTTTGGCACCTCGATGTCGGCTCATCGCATCCTGGGGCTGTAGTCGGTCCCAAGGGTTGGGCTGTTCGCCCATTAAAGCGGTACGCGAGCTGGGTTCAGAACGTCGTGAGACAGTTCGGTCCCTATCCGTCGTGGGCGCAGGAAATTTGAGAGGAGCTGTCCTTAGTACGAGAGGACCGGGATGGACGCACCGCTGGTGTACCAGTTGTCTTGCCAAAGGCATAGCTGGGTAGCTATGTGCGGACGGGATAAGTGCTGAAAGCATCTAAGCATGAAGCCCCCCTCGAGATGAGATTTCCCATAGCGTCAAGCTAGTAAGACCCCTGAAAGATGATCAGGTTGATAGGTTTGAGGTGGAAGCGTGGCGACACGTGGAGCTGACAAATACTAATCGGTCGAGGACTTAACCACATTTAATATGATTACTCGAAAGACTTCTTCAGCATTATCTAGTTTTGAGGGAACAAACCTCAACAAAATAGGTCTAGTGGCGATAGCGAAAAGGTCACACCCGTTCCCATCCCGAACACGGAAGTTAAGCTTTTCAGCGCCGATGGTAGTTAGGGGCTGTCCCCTTGTGAGAGTAGGACGTCGCTAGGC
>NZ_JBALPC010000063.1:0-4453 GCF_036965225.1 Bacillus sp. JJ1474
TTTTAGCACGTATTCATAGGAATTATTAATTTTCATTTATCTTGAAATAAATTTACAGCAAAGATCCGTCAATTGTTCAATATACATTGATAAAATTTAAAAACTGTGATAAATTAGTTTAGAAACACATAAATAAAGGGGAAGAAATCAAACTATCCCAATTATAATTTTACAATATACTCCCCTATTTGTCAACTCTAATTTCATTTTTTCTAAAGGAGTGCTTGGTATGAACAATGAACTACGTCAGGAGCAGGAACGATTAGATAGCGTCATCGAAACAATCACCGAGCAAATCGATAAGCTGGAAAACGAAACTGGCCGGCGCCGAAAAGAAGTAGTTAATATTCGGAAGCACTTTTGGGATGATGTCAAAGTAAATATAGATACATTTGACGATTATCTTGAGACAATCATTGGCTTAAGACAACAGGCACAAGACTTGGCCGTAAATCAAAGCACCCACAGGCACGCCTTCAATCGACTATCCGTACTGCGCCGTATGGAGGGTGTCCCTTATTTTGGCCGGATCAACATCACTGAAGAAGGAACTTCAACACCAGAAAAAATTTATATCGGCATCACAACACTTACAGATACAAGCGGCGAGAACTTCCTGATCTACGACTGGAGGGCACCCATTTCGAGTGTTTACTACGATTTCCCGCCTGGTCCGGCTGAGTATGTCACACCAGGAGGAGTCATACGCGGCTTCTTGGATCAAAAGTGGCAATATATCATTCGGGATGGTGTTATCGAATCGATGTTCGATACGAGCCTTACGATTGGTGACGAGATTTTACAGCAAGTGCTTGGAAAAAGTACAGACAAACATATGCACAGTATCGTGGCCACCATTCAACAGGAGCAAAATCGAATTATCCGGTACGACCATGGACGGCTTCTTATTGTTCAAGGGGCCGCTGGCAGCGGTAAGACATCGGCCGCCCTACAGCGAATCGCATACTTGCTCTATAAGTATCGAGATTGGCTTAAAGCCGATCAAATTATTTTATTTTCGCCAAACGCTATGTTTAACCATTACGTTTCCAGAGTGTTACCAGAGCTAGGTGAAGAAAACATGCAGCAGGTTACATTTCAGGAATATTTAGATCATCGGTTGGGCAACGATTTTCAAGTGGAGGGTCCTTACGAGCAATTAGAATATGTGTTGACTGCGGCGGATGATCCTTCATATCGAATCAGGACTTCGAGTATTCGATTTAAGGCATCTACCCGTTTTTTTGAGACAATTAAAACATTCAGACAGTCGCTGGACTTATCGGGAATGGTCTTCAAAGGGATTAAATTTAAAGGAAAGCCACTCATCTCTTCCAAACAAATCTCAGAAAGATTTTATGGCAGCAACACCTCGCTTCGCTTTCATAACAGGATTGCGAAGTTGAAAGAGTGGCTATTAGAGCAAATAGATGAAACTGAAAAGCTCGAAATAACAAAGCAATGGGTACAGGAAGAAGTCGAGTTGCTTAGCAAAGAGGATTACCAAAAGGCATTTTCCCACTTACAAAAAAAGCATGGGTTTAGTGAAGACTCTTTTGATGATTATGATAGAGAGCAGGAATTACTCGGGCGTATGATTGTTCGCAAGAAGTTGAAGCCGATTCGCAAATGGATTCGATCGCTTCAATTTATCAATATAACAGGAATATATAAGCAGCTTTTCACTGATCCAACTCGAATTAATCTGTGGATTGCGGGCAAAACACCTGAAGAATGGGAGGACATTTGCCTATCGACCGTGAAAATGTTAGATGAAGGCAACTTGTTTTACGAAGATGCTACTCCGTTTTTACTTTTGAAGGAGTTGATTCAAGGCTTTCAGACGAATACCGCTATCAAACACGTGCTTGTAGACGAAGCTCAAGATTATTCTCCGTTTCAGTTCGAGTTTTTGAAACGATTATTTCCTTCGGCAAGAATGACCGTGCTTGGCGACTTTAACCAAGCAATATTCGCCCATGCCAGCGAAATGGCCGATTTTCATACGCTTACTGGATTATACGGACCGGATGAAACGGATGCGATTAACTTGACCCTTAGCTACAGATCCACAAAACCAATTGTTGAATTTACCCGCAAACTGGTGCCCGGCGGCGAACGAATTACTGCTTTTGATCGCGATGGCGAGAAGCCTGTGCTGACTCAAGTGTCCGATCATGACGAACTGCATCACCGCATTGCCTCCAAAGTTGCTGAATTACAGGAGCAGCGGTATCATACGATCGCGATTATATGCAAATCCGCTGCAGAAAGCACAGCTGCCTATGAGGCTCTGAACAGCATCGAGGAAATCAAGCTCGTGAAAAGCGGCTCAATTGAATATGAACAAGGCGTTGTTGTCGTACCGGCGTATTTGGCCAAAGGCATCGAATTTGATGCCGTTATCATTTATGACGCTTCGGCGCAAGTATACGGCGATGAAAGTTTGCGTAGATTGTTCTATACTGCCTGCACAAGAGCTATGCATTATTTGCAGCTATACAGTGTAGAGAAACCAAGCCCCTTTTTGCGAAATGATACAGCGGAGAGTTATATTTTGAGTTTATCTTAAAATTAAGCTTTAGGTTATGAGATGACTGATAGAGGACTTTTATGGGATTATTATTTTAAGCGTCATAACTTTATTTGACCAATCACTTCCTTCTCATTCATTCAGATAAGTAATAAACTAACAAGGCAATGCCTATTAAAACCATTCCTACTAAACCAGAATAAAGACCAAACCTAGTGCTTAGGGTATTAAAGCTTTTCCTATCTTGTACATTTGACCATGCACCGAGCGAAATACCAGAAATGATCATAAAAACTATACCAATGTTGAATAAGACCTTCACCATGAGACTGCCTCCTTTTCGCATAATCTATTAATGGGAATTTTAAAAAAACTTTCATAAATATAAAAGTTAAAAGGAGAATCCGTTTTGAATATAATAAAATCAAATCCTAATAATGTTGCTCCCCCCATCGCTCAATATCATCATGTAACCGTTGTACCTAGAGATGCTGAAATAATTGTGTTATCTGGTCAACTCGGAAATGATAAGCATGGCATCCTTCCAGCTGATATAGAAACGCAGTTTGCCAATGCACTTGAAAATATTAAATCCATTTTAAAAAGTGAAGGTGTAGACGTAAGCAATGTTTTCAAAGTGAATTTTTGGTTCACTGAAAGTATTAATAGAGAAATCTTTTTGGAAAAATGGAGTGGATTTCATAATCAATCACCGCCCGCTACAACATTAGCATATGTCTCAGCTTTAGCACGGCCAGAAATCAAGGTGGAGGTTGAGGCTTGGGCTGCAAGATAATATAAATTGGTTAAATAAGGGGCAATTTTTGCCCCCTTAAATTTAACCAGTATATTTTTTTATTTCTTGGCTAAGTCCATTAACACGCTTGAGGTAATGTTCTCTTTTTTTAGAGTCTTGAATAAATGAAATAAACAAAATGGAAAGCATTAAAGCTGTATCTAATCGATAGATGGATTGAATGATTTCCTTTGTATTTTCAATAATCGCAACATCCTTATATCCCTTTAAAAATTCTTTCTCTGCTATTTCCTGTGATTCAGAAATTCTCATTAATTCCATAATTGGATCTCCGATAAAAGCATTATCCCAATCTAGTATTGCTTGAATCTTGCCATTTTTCCCTATTAAATTTGGCGGTCTTACATCAAGATGCAGAAGGGAATTGTTTGTTTGTGAAGTATTTAAAATCGCTTCCATTTCTTCTGTTGAAGGGATAAAGATATTCCTGTTTATTAATTGACTTAGAGATTGAGCACGGTCTGTTATTCTATGAGCAATAATACTAGATAATGTTTGTTCATTTTGATCTATTATGGATAGTCCATCTAATGGGACTTTATGTATTTGGGATGTAAGTATGCCAATCTCGAAAGGAGAAATCTCTTGATCATCGCCTAGTACAAATTCAGAAGCTAGAAAATTTATGTCTTCACTTAAATGTAGCTGATGCACTTTTGGCACGGGTATATGATATTTGTGACAATGCTCAGAGATAGCAGCTTCTTTTTTTAATGAAATGACACCACTCGAATGTTTATCCATCATATTTTCTTCAGATCTCCAAGGTGTTCTTATTGCGAGTTGCCCAAGATTCTTTTCTTTTACAAGAAATACAGCGTTTATGACACCATTTGCTAAAAAACTTATTTCATCAACTTTCAAATTTAAACGATTTGTTAATACATGGTGAATACTAATTATTAACTCTTCTATTTTTTCTTTTGTTAAGTTCATTGGCTAAATTCCTTTTTACTTTATTTAATGGTTTACGTATTTAAATCTATTAAAGTTTCAATGTTTTTTTCCTAAAAGGAAATAAGTGCCTTTTACCATTCGCCGTTACCTCCGGATCTGTTTTTTCATGCAGAAGGGAGTTATGATTGCCTCTTAACTACCTTCCG
>NZ_JBALPC010000063.1:4589-37766 GCF_036965225.1 Bacillus sp. JJ1474
CGCTTCTTTTTTTCTACACGAAGGGAGTTATAAATGCCTCTTAACTACCTTCTGATCCTTTTTTCTACATGAATGGAGTTATAAACGTCTCTTAACTCCCCTATACCTGTATTTTTAAGCTGAAAGGGAGTTATGAACTCCCTTTTTTCATGTTAAATGGAGTCATAACCGTATCTTGACTACCTTTAACAATATTTTTATCGTTCGAAGGTATCCATGAGCAATGTCATGGGAAGTTTTCAAAAGAATGGGCAGCTTTGTTTCCTCCATCATCATTCCTAGTACTACAGACTCCTGTCCTTTATTTGCAGTAAAATTTCCTCTTTAAAGTCCTCGAATAAAACATTTTGAGATTGTGAAGACCCGTGTTTTCTGACATTTACTGCTTTTTCTTTCGACTCTTGGTCTCCCAGTACGAGCATGTATGGAATCTTCTGCATCTGCGCTTCTCTTATTTTGTATCCTAGCTTTTCATCACGATTATCAGTCTCCACTCTGACTCCAGATTTCCGTAGTTCTGCCTGTATTTCTAAACAATAGTCTAAGTGAACCTTTGAAACAGGAATAATTTGAACCTGTGTCGGTGCCAGCCAAACTGGGAAAGCTCCAGCAAAATGTTCGATTAAAATCCCAAAGAAACGATCGATGGATCCATAAATAGCACGATGAATTACGACTGGGCGGACCTTTTCATTTTTTTCATTGATATAACTCAAATCAAATTTCTCCGGCATTTGAAAATCAAGCTGAATTGTTGCACATTGATGGCTTCGTTTTAAGGCATCTTTTATGTGAAAATCAATTTTTGGCCCATAGAAGGCACCATCGCCTTCGTTTAAGTGATAGTGGATCCCTAAATCCACAAGTACATTTGTTAATGCTCGTTCAGAAATTTCCCAAAGGCTGTCATCACCCATTGAATTTTCAGGGCGAGTCGAAAGCTCCACTGAATACTCAAAGCCAAATGTGCGATACACTTGGTCAACTAATTGAAATACCTCCTTAATCTCACTTTCAATCTGATCCTCACGAACAAAAATATGAGCATCATCCTGACAAAAAGTGCGCACCCGTAGCATTCCATTTAAAGCACCGCTGTACTCATGACGGTGAACTTGCCCAAACTCTGCCAATCGAATCGGCAAATCTCGATAAGAATAGAGACTGTTTTTAAATATGAGCATATGCCCAGGACAGTTCATTGGCTTCATCGCAAACTTAGTTTGATCGACTTCGGAAAAATACATATTCTCATGGTAATGATCCCAGTGTCCCGATCTCTCCCAAAGCTGCTGATTCATCATAAAAGGAGTACGAACCTCATCATAATAAGCCTTGCTTTGAAGCTCACGTGAAAAATTTTCTAATTCATTTCTAATAATCTGCCCTTTTGGCAAGTAAAATGGCATTCCCGGCGCTTCATCGGAAAACATGAACAGCTCCAATTGTTTTCCTAGCTTACGATGATCTCGTTTGGCCGCTTCTTCTAAGAAATGTAAATACTCATCTAAATCCTTCTTCTTTTTAAAGGCAACACCATAAACTCTTTGGAGAACCTCATTTTGACTGTTACCTCGCCAATACGCACCCGATACACGAGTTAATTTAAAAGACTTAATAAAACCAGTAGACGGAAGGTGCGGGCCTCGGCACAGATCAATAAACTCTCCTTGTTGATATAAAGTGATTTTTTCCCCTTTCGGAATGTCCTTTAATATTTCTAGCTTGAATGGCTCTCCTTTTTCCTTAAAAAGCTTTTCAGCCTCTTCATAGGAAACCTCCATTCTTATAATTTCTAAATTCTCGTTAATGATTTTTTCCATCTCTTTTTCGATTTCAAGTAAATCATTTGAAGTCAAACTGTGTTCCAATTTCAAGTCATAGTAAAATCCATCTTCAATTACAGGTCCTATCCCTAATTTGACTTTTCCATATATTCTTTGAACTGTTTGAGCCAGCACATGTGCTGAGGAATGTCTTAAAATTTGAAGTCCTTCTTTCGAATCAAGAGTTAAAACGGAGAGTTCAGCATCCTGTTCTAACTTGTGGCTTAGATCCACCAGCTGTCCATCTACCATCCCAGCAACCGCATTTTTTCTCAAACTTGTACTAATGGACTCCGCAATTTCTCCTACAGTAATGCCATTTGAAAATTCCTTTATTTGTCCATCTTGGAATTGAACTTTAATACTCATATTGATTCACTCCTTTTTAAAAATAAAAAAACGCACTCATCCCTATCGCAAGGGACGAGTGCGTTATATACCCGTGGTTCCACCCAAATTCCCATAAGAAAAAACACTTATGGCTCTGGTGCTGTAACGCAGCATGGACGATATCAGCTACTAAAGTTCACCGATATAGCTTCAAGGCGGTAAATTATTTTCCTAAGCTAGGAAGTTCGCAGCTATCCTTCCCTCTCTGAAAGCCGTAAAAATAATTCATGTCCTCTTCATCGCAAAATTATTAATTTGTTAAATAAAAAACGCACCCATCCCTATTGCAAGGGACGAGTGCGTTATACCCGTGATTCCACCCAATTTCCCATAAGAAAAAAGATCCTTATGGCTCTGGTGCAGTAACGTTGCATAGACGGCATTGGATACTTAGTTTCCCCAATACAGCTCAAAGGCGGTAAGATACTTTTCTGCGTTAGGAAGATTTCAGCAAGCCTTCCCTCTCTGGAAACCGTAAAAGTAGCTCATGTCCTTATCCGTGCTTAAGTAAATGGATTTTTTATACATATTATTATAGATTACAAAAAATAGCAACGGATTTTTCAAATTAATTTTTGAAAAGCTATTTTCCTGTTAGTGTGTCCATCATTATTAATTAATCTAACCAAGCTTTATCGAACAACTTCCAAGAACTTGCTCCCCCCATAGTAGTGCAAGTTGATCCCCGTCCGATATGGGTCCAACCCCTTCAGGAGTGCCGGTAAAAAGAATATCGCCTTCATCAAGGCCAAAATGTAAGGCTGTGTAATCTATTAATGTTTGCATATCAAAAATCATGTCCTTTATATTACCGATCTGAACCTTTTCTCCATTCTTTAATAGAGAAAACTCTTTGCTTTTACATTCGTTCACACCAGGAAACTTGATGAATTCGCTTAATATAGCGGAGTTAGGGAAGCTCTTTGCTAATAGCCATGGATGTCCTTTTTTCTTTAATTCGCTTTGAACATCGCGTAAAGTAAAGTCAATCCCAACAGCCATGCTGTCTACAAGGTCGTCAACTGTAGCTCCTCTTTCGTAAGGTTTGCCGATTCGAATGACTAATTCCACTTCAAAATGAATGGAGCCACGGTTTGCTGGTAACACGATTTCCTGACCATTGGCATAAGCCACAGCATGTGTAGTCTTTCCAAATAGAAAAGGAAATTTAGGAATTTCATTATTTAATTCTTTTGCATGTAGCGCATAGTTTCTTCCTACACAATATACATTTTTGATTGTTTGCATTGGTGTTCCCCCATATACTATCATTTTGTAAAAATACCCTTAATATTATGACTTCCTAAAGTAATTATAAATGACTTTTAATGAAAAGGTAATTTTTCCTATTAAAAACAGTAATATTGTATTTCATTTTTAATAGCCTTCACTTAGTTAAGCAAAGGCTATTTCTTCTATCTGCTATTGGATTCAATTTTCAACAATTTACTTAGTGACTAATCATTGCTTTTCCAGTAAATCTTCATGAAGAAACAGCAGCAATTAATTGAATTTCAACCGGTGCATTGCCTGGCAATGATGCAACACCTATCGCAGCGCGGCTCCCTATGCCTACGCTTCCTAATTCTTGGTATAAATACTCAGAAGCAAAGTCTGCAAGGCTAGAATGTGCTTCGAATGTTTCTTCTGCATTAATGTAAACGTTGAGTGCGAGTATTTGCTCTAGTTGTTCTCGTTCCGAAAGTCTATTCTTGGCGGCAGTAAGTGCATTTGCAGCTGCTTGCTTGACTGCTTCTTGATAGAACCCAATCGGCTGCTCAGCACTAACTTTTCCAATTTGAATCAGTACGCCATTTTTTCTTGGAGTCATTCCAGCGGTATAGATAAGGTTTTCAAACCGTGATGCCGGAGCATAGTTTCCCTGCGGAATTGGATTAGCTTTTTCTCCAAACATACTCATTTACGATACTCCTCCACTACCTTAATGATACGTTCAATTGCATCAACTGCTGCTTTATGATTCTGTGAAAAATTTATACGGAAGCTGTCGATGAACTGTGGGCCGAATTCTGTACCAGGTGTTACGGTAACAGCAGCCTGGAGGCGAAGTATCTTCACAAATTCATTTATTGAAACATCTAATTCAGGAAGTCTTGGGAATAGGTAGCTGCCTGCCTCCGTGGCTCTCACTTTAAAACCTTCAGCAGCGCGCAATTTTGCAAGAAGATCATCACGAATTGCCTGGTGCTGGTAAATACGTTCCCTCATCCATCCATCCGGCTCGGCAAACCAAGATTTCAATACTGCTTGGCTATAGCCGCCCGCACGAAGAGATACTATGGCCTGAAGTTTTTCCATTCTGTCAATTATTTTAGCTGATCCGAATGCTACACCTAGCCTGTACCCGCTTAGCGACTCTGTTTTCGATGGCCCCATGATGGTAATGACATTTTCGGGATCTACAATATTCTGCGCACATAGGTGCGTATAGGTCCGTCCCTCAAAAATCTGACGTGAGTACAGTTCATCCACGATAACTGTTGCTCCATACTCCTGTGCAAGTTCTGCAATCCTGCGAATTTCATCCTTTGAATAAATGACTCCTGTAGGATTATTGGGATTAGAGAACAAAAAGAGTTTAACCCCTGCCTTAAACGCGTCCTCCAACTGAGTTAAATCCAAACCTGCAGAAATGTCTGTTTTGAAATAGTCCATCTGAATTGGAACGATTTCACCGTCAAAGTATTCGACAAGTTTTCGGTTGGCAAAATAGTCTGGTACTACAATAGCAACCCTATCTCCTCTAGAAATGGTAGATCCCGTTGCTAGGAAAAGTGCCCCCTGTGTTCCTGGAGTAATAATAAAATTCCGGTCTGCGTTAATCGTTGCCCCCGTGTAATCTGATAGCTTTTCAGCTACATTCTCCCGGATCATTTTACTTCCACGATACTCGGTGTAGGCCTGTTTGCCACCAAGATGAACGCCTTCGATGAATACATCTAATGAGCCTGGAATTGGCTCAAAAGCGTCAACATCTCCGTGCGAAAAATCAACCGGTGTACCGGGAATTTTCTCACCACGCAGTTCAACCTCATTTGTGCTTTGGCGTACTTCTTGTCCAGGTGCATATTCAGCGCCAAGTTTTTTAAACTTCTCTTCTACTAAATTCATGATCGTCCCTCTCTTTCATTTTGATTTGAATATTTTATATTTACCTAATTTTTCTATATTGGCTTTTTATATTATAATCATAAGTGATTCTTACTCATTAACTCCAATATGAAAAAGTTAATAACGATATATATTTTTCTTTATACTCGCAGGGAATTTGGTTTAAATCCCCATCACCTATGAAACTATTCAGGGTATGGGAATCTTATTCTCAAAAACTCTCTATTTGGAAATATTAAGATCTTTTTACATTAACATCTGAAAATACTCAAGCAAGGAAGAAGGGTAATTATGCTAAAAAATATGTATTACGTTTATGCGGTCTATTTAAACAATAGTTTTTCTAAAGCGGCTGAAGAATTATATATTTCGCAACCAGCACTTAGTGCAGCGATTAAAAAGGTAGAAGACGAAATTGGACTTCCTATTTTTGACAGAAGCAGTAATCCAGTACAATTAACAGCAGCAGGTGAATATTATATTGAATCTATAGAGAAAATCATGAGCATAGAGAAAGAAATGAGATCATATTTTAATAATTTATTGGATAATAATCGGGGGACCATCAATATTGGGGGTGCTTCCTTCTTTTGCGCTTATATTTTTCCAACAATCGTGCAAGAGTTAAAAGTAGAATATCCAGATTATACAGTGAATCTCATGGAGGCAAATGCAGATGATTTAATGAAGTGTCTGCGTTCAGGTATTGTTGATATTATTATAGATGTTGAAAAAAGAGATCCTAAAATCTTTGATTCTTTTGTTTGGGCGGAAGAACAAATTTTGCTGGCTGTTCCGTCATTCTATGAAGTTAACAATAAATTAGGAAAGTATCGTCTAACTTTCGAGGATGTGGCTAGCGGTCAATATTTAAGTGAAAAATATGCTAAGGTTAGTCTAAAAGAATTTGAAGATGAAAATTTTTTATTATTGAAAAAGGGAAATGATTTGCACACGAGAAGCTTAAAAATGTGCAGGAAGGCAGGCTTTACTCCTAAAGTATCTATGTACCTTGATCAGTTACTTACTTCCTATTATATTGCTTGTAATGGAAAAGGAATTACTTTCGTACGTGCTGGTGTGACTCGGTACTTAGAAGAGACAAATAAGTTGTTCTTTTACAAAATTGATGATGAACATTCATATCGAAATATTATGTTGTATTATAGGAAATCGCACCCACTTTCCAAAGCCTGTATGGATTTTATTAAATTTTTGAATAAGAAAAAGCCTGTTGGCATTTAGTTTAGCGAGTAATCCAAATTCATTCGAAAAAATAAAGGTCATCGGATAATATTTCCGATGGCCTTTTAGATTGATTTTAAGCCCTATTTAGCTGAAAAAAGTAATGCTTAGCCAGGCTATTCGATAATTGTTCTATTCACTTACATATTTAATAACGGCCATTTCTTTACCGAACCGATCACCATTATCCACAAATCCCAAACTTTTATATAAACTATGAGCTCCAATATTATCTGGGTGATATCCTACAACAATTTTTTTCGCATTTGGCAATTTCGCCATCTCTGAAATCATTAACTCAGTTGCAGCTTTGGCAATACCCATGCCTTGATGTTCCTTATCCACCATAATTCTATAAATCCAATAACCATCAAGTTCTTCCTGAACAGAATTAAACATTAAAAACCCCACTACTTTTTCATCTAAATTAATGGCATATGGTTTTAAAGTAAGTTCAAACTTCGACTGTGCTATCGAAATTGCATTAGGCTCCAAATATTCAATTTGTTCTTTAAATACCTCTAATTTACTGCATTCATACCAGTTATCCGTATTTAATTCTACAATTTTCACTTTGTTTGTTTTCATTATTTTTCCCCTTCCAAATTTAGAGGAAACCCTAAGCAACCATTTTAATTAGGCGTTATCCCCATATAATGATTTGTGCTCAAATATTTTATTATTGTCATAATGACCGCCCCCTTAACAAAATTTTCCTAAAAGCTACATTTTTAATTATACTATATTTTCCTTTTTAATTTCTGCCCATTAGGTGGATTTTTCTACGATTTTAATTGTATATTTCATTATTTCACCTCCGTCAAAATCGGATCATGAACGTTCATATTCAGTGTTTTATTCTGGTGTCATACAAAATGAGCGCCATGAACATTTTATAGCTAGTGTTTTATTCTAATGACATACAAAACACGCGTCATGAACACTTTATGGTGAGGGTTTTCTTCTGGTCTTATACAAAACGAGCGCCATGAACGCTTTATAGCTAGGGTTTTCTTCTTGTATCATACAAAACGAGCGTCATGAATACTTCATAGTCTACTTAAACCTAATTCTATAAAAAAAGCCCCAATATATTACTAATTGAGGCTTCACTTTCCAATTATTAATCTTCCAAATTGACTTTAATCATCTTACTATCTATATAAGGTGTTTTAACCACTTCAGTGATTAAGGAAATAGGACCTGCTGTTTTATCAAACACCGCGATATAAATGCTCATGTTATACAAAGTGAAGGAAATTAGATCCGTTTCCAGTGGCGATTTAGGAATTGATAAAATGGATAGCGAAGACGAAAAAGATGTGTAAAGTGATGATTTAATGAGGAACAGAGCTCGCCCTATACTGCTTATGGGGCAAGCTCTTCCTAATGCTGGCTTACAAATCCGAAGTTACCGACCACTTTCATTCTACGCAGAAATTTTCCGCTGCGGAAATTGCGCCACAATCTGGCCGTTTTTTACAAATTCAATCATTTTCTCCAGATCTGATAGGATAAACCGATCTTCCCACATCGGTTCAATTGTTTGTCGAATCCAACGATGGAGAGTTGATGTGCCTATTCCCATCGGCAAATCATGCATTTCGTCCGCAATAAGATCGATGGCTTGCGCTGCAAGGAGCAGTTCAATAGCCAGTACTTGTTGGGCATGTTCGATGATTTGGGTCAGCTTACGAACGGCTCCCATCGCCATACTATTATGATCTTCTTGATTGCCTTTTGCAGGGATTGAATTTACACTTGCTGGCGTTGCTAATAGCCTCATCTCGCCGATGATTGCCGTAGCGTTCGCATGAACAAGTGCAAATCCAGTATTTAACCCGGCATTTGCAACTAAATTTGCCGGTAAACCATAGCTCATAGCTGGATCGAGCAGACGAGCGGATCTTCGCTCAGATATAACAGCTAAATCTGTAATGACAATCCCCATAAAGTCCAGCGCATATGAAAGATGTGCCCCATGATAATTTCCACCGCTTATACTTTCAAAATTCACGCCATTATGGAAAATTAACGGATTATCCTTCGCGGCATTCATTTCTTTATCTAAAATAGATTGGATATATTGCAACACATCTTTAATTGCTCCATGGACTTGGGCCGTAGATCGTATGCTCACTGCATCCTGGACACGAGGCGAGAATTCACCTAATCGTTTTCTTCCTTCATCCGTCGGCCATTGGCTCCCTTCTAATAATTCCCGCAACACTCGTGCTGTTTCCTGCTCTGCTTGAAGATTGTTCGCTTCGTGGATCCGGGGATCAAGTGCATTCAATTCCCCTCTACTTGCCTCGATATTTAAGGCCGCAGCCATATCAGCAACTTTACAAAGCTGCTGAACTTGATAATAAGTATAGATTGCTGCAGCAAGCACCATCGTACTACCGTCAATTAAAGCCAATGCTTCTTTTGAAGCCATTTCAAAGCGGACGGGAGATATTTGTGCCTTAGCCAAAATATCAGCGATTTTCCCCTCTTCCCCCTGGAAACGAGCCCTTCCTTCCGGGGCCCCAATGATACATAAACCGATATGCGCCATTGCCTGTAAATCGCCGACCCCTAATGAGCCGATTTGAGGTACACACGGATAGATACCTTTATTTAACAACTGCAGAATTCGCTCAATAAATTCAACTCTTACCCCTGAATTACCACGGGCAAGTACATTTACTCGCAATAACATTGCAAGGCGAACGACTGGATCTGGAAAATTTGGACCAAGCCCCACAGCATGTGAAAGTAAGATCTTTCGCTGAAATTCATTTTGATTACATTCATCAACGACAAAATTCTTTAATTTACCTAAACCAGTTGTCACACCATAAATCACTTTTTTCTCATCTACCAACCATTGATCTACGGCAGAACGGAACAGCTTTACTCGATCTTTTGCTTGAGCTGACAAGGAAACTTGCAGTTTCGGATTTTCAATATATTCAACAATCTTATTATATGATAATGATTGCCCGTCTATTATAAGCTCCCCAGTTTGACTAGACACATGTTTCACCCCCACTTGTGAAATAGTTATAATAAGCGCTCTAGCTAGAGTAGTAGAAAATTAGAAATAGACTATATACTACGATCAAATTCAAGTAGCGCTCTTGCCATTGCCTCGATTCCACGTGCAACATCAACATAATCTGTCCATTCCTCCGGGCAGTGACTTCTGCCATCACTGCTAGGAACAAAAATCATGCCCACTGGAGCAATGTTTGCCAGTTGATTCGCATCATGGCCCGCACCGCTTGGTAAATACATTGTACTTCCAGCAGCGGCACATGCTTTACTAATCTTGTCCTGAATTTCGGGAAGAACACGAATCGCTTCAGACTTTGATAAATTATCTAAACTAATTTCTAGAGACCGATATGCGGCGATATGATTGGAAAAACGAGAGAATTTATCGATGATTGTCTCGATAATTCCCGCGTCAAGCGAGCGAACTTCCAATTCAAATGTGACGCGTCCCGGAACAACATTCGCTCCATTCGGTTCATTCATTAATTTTCCCACTGTGCCAACCACCGGGTCCGCATATGTCGCTTTGCATAAATTCTCCAGTTCTAACACGAGTTGTGATGCGCCTGTTAATGCATCGAATCGCATATTCATCGGGGTTGTGCCCGCATGGTTAGGTTTTCCTTCAACGATAACTCGATAACGATGGATGCCAACAATCCCGGTCACAACTCCAAGCTGCTTATTCGATTGTTCTAAAACGGGGCCTTGTTCGATGTGGAGCTCCAAATACAAGCTGACATCCCCTTGTTTTCGAGTGAACTCAGCGATTCGATTGGGCGCTCCCCCCATCATTTGAATCCCATCTTTCAACTTTAGCCCTGATTGATCCGTCCGTTCCATCATCTCGGGTGATAAATGACCAACCATTGCTCGGCTTCCAATAGTCGATATTCCGAACTCACTTGGTTCTTCCGCTGTGAAATCAACAATTTCAAGTGGATGGCGCAGTCTAGTTCCCGTTTCCTGCAAGCGGCGAGCAATTTCCAGTCCAGCAACAACACCAATGATCCCATCAAACCGGCCTCCGCCAGTGACGGTATCCGTATGAGATCCGACCATGATTGGCTTACAATGGTCATCCGTACCAGCCATTGTTCCAATCAGATTAGCACCAGCATCTGTTTTGACATCTAGCCCACATGTTTCCATTTGCTCTTTTAACCATGCACGGCTTTGCTTATACCATGGTGTAAACGGCCTTCGTGTCCAGCCAGGTTTCGTTTTATCAACCATTTCTGCCAAGGTTAATATGTCCCGTTGAATACGATCTCGATTAGGATGCAGGTGAAATGAATTGCTCATGCTTCACAACCCCTTATGCACTGCTTTGACAAACTGACCATCGCCTGCTTTTCCTACTACTTCTCCGTGCTCGTTATATACCTTCTGTCCGCGAACAAATGTGTTCACTATTTTTCCGTATACTTTACGGTTGTGATACGGACTCCAGTTTGCGCTGGAATGTAAAGTTTTTTCATCCAAGGTATACGACTGCTGTGGATCCAAAATGACGATATCAGCGTCCATTCCAACTTCGATGCGACCTTTGCAATGGTCTAATCCGAAAGTTGCTGCTGGATTTTCTGAAAGTACACGTACGAGATCTAATATCGTTATCTTCCCCGACGCAACTCCTTCACTGTACATAATCGGCAATAGTGTTTCAACACCTGGCGCACCCGATGCATTTTGAAAAATATCACTGCTTGCTTTTCGGTCTAACGTCCAAGGAGCATGGTCTGATGTGACCATATCGATTTTGCCAGATGCAATGAGATCCCATAGATCGCTTACATCTTGTTTCGTCCGCAGCGGTGGGTTGATTTTCCCTCTAGCACCAAGCTCCAACAGATCTTCTTCGTTAAAAGTTAAGTAATGTGTACATGTTTCTGCTGTGATTTTTGCACCTTGTGAGCGATAATAGTCAACGAAATCAAAGATCCGTTTAAAAGTACTATGATATAAGTGCAGCTTTACTCCGGTATAATAGGCCAATTCCATCGCTGTTAATCCTGCAACAGATTCCGCCACTTTCGGTCGGCTATAACCATGCGCACGTGGATCCGCCATACCTTGATCAGCAAATTTACGTAAATATCTTCTGACAATATCATCATTTTCCGCATGAACCCCGACGGGACGTCCCGTTTTCGCTATGACAGCAAAAGCATCCAATAATTGTCCTTCATCAATACGGGGAAACCGAAAAGAATCCGTATTAAACATCGATACTTTAAAGCCACAGGCACCTGCTTGAGCCAGTTTTGTAATTTCATCCAAACCATCTTCTTTTGGAATCGTTGCCAATAAGGCCGTATCAACAACCGCCTCTTCTTCTAGCCTAGCTGCTTTTTCCAAAAAGAGCTGCTCAGTGTAAACGATTCCTGTTGCATCATATGGCATTTCAATAATCGTTGTTACGCCACCGGCAGCAGCCGATTTGCCTGCATTCGTAAAACCTTCCGCAAGCGAGCTAAAGCAATGAACATGCGCGTCAATCGCACCCGGGAGAATATAACTTCCCGATGCATCAATCGTTTCTTTGCTAAACAGTTTTGTATTATCTTTAGAAACGTGGCTTATTTTCCCATCTTTAATTGCTATAGTCGACTCATAATCGATACGGTCTGGTAAAACAACGTTACCCTTAATCAACAGATCGAATTCCGTATGTAACATGGTCAATTACCTTCCTCCCCCTTATATAAAGATGCAGTAGAAACGCAAGCTAGCTGCCTCGAGATTTCTTCTGCTGAGGACACGACAGTATTCACAAATAATTCACTGTTTTCTTTCGTCCATCGATCTGTTGGCCCAGCGACTGTCAGTGAAGCAATGACACGTTTGTCTTTATCATATATAGGAACTGCTAAACCAAATATATTTGTATCCACTTCCGCGAACGTCAGGCAATAGCCTTGCGATCTAATTTCTTCTATTTCTGACTGAATGTTTTGTCGTACATTTTCGTCTGAGATTGTTTGGACTAATTGCGAGATTGTTTGTTTCTTTTCAAATGCTAAAATCGCTTTGCCTGAAGCTCCGCGGTAGAGCGGTAATATTTTTCCTACTTCAACAGACAACCTAAGGATTTGACGTGTTTCTATACTTTGCACACAAATCACCTCAGTTGCTGACCTCACACAAAGCAAGGACGTTTCATTTACTTTTTCAGTTAACATTTCCATGATCGGTCGAGCAATCGTAATTAATTCCCGGTCCATTTGTTGCTGTAAACTTCTTGCCAAATCAAGTATGCGCACACCTAATCTAATTTGTCCGACTGATTTTCTTTCGACCATTCCATAATTCTCTAATGTTTTGATTAGTCGATAAGCGGTGCTTTCCGGAATGGCGACTTTCTCCGCGATTTCACTCACGGTCAAGTTCGACTCCACTTCGGCTAAAGAAAAAATAATATCTAATGCTCTTTCGATCGTTTGATTTTTGTTTACATTCACCGCTTTATCCCTCACTTGGTGATAATCAATATGTTCTTCTACTTCGATACGAGTTCACCTCTTACTTTTAAGGCAGAGCGTTTCTCTAAACTTAATAATAACTGGTTAGCTGCGATCGCAAGCAGGGATACAAAAATGGTACCCCAGATCATTTTAGGAGTATGATTTTGATAAAGTCCTTCAAATAAAATAACTCCAAGTCCACCAGCGTTGATCCATGCGGCAATCGTGGCGATCCCAATGGTCGAAATGGTGGCGATTCGGATGCCGCCTAAAATCACAGGTAAAGCGAGTGGAAATTCAATTTTCCAAAACAATCGAAGTGAGGCTAGTCCCATTCCTTTGCCCGCTTCAATAATCGCTGGATCGATGGATTGAAATCCAACCATGACATTGCGGACGAGTATGAGTTGGCAGTAGGCAATGAGGGCAATAATTGCAGGTTTTAAACCCAATCCAACAATTGGAATTAAGAAGGCGAACATTGCTAAACTAGGAATCGAATATAAGATGCCGAGAATCGACAAAACCGGCACTGACAGCCACTTTTTTCGGGATAATAATATTCCTACGGGTAGAGCAATCAGCAAGGCGATGCTTAGTGAAATAACAGTAAGCATAAGATGTTGAAAAAATAACATCAATATACGATCATACTGATTGATTAAATAGTCAAACATAGTTTTTTCCCACCTTTACGTTATAGAGCGGCTTTTGAGCGATTACTTCCCGCAATATAACCTTTAAGCTCAGCCAATGTGATTCGCCCAATCGGTGTTTGATCCTCCGCTGTCACGATGACTGAATCGCTTTGTGCCTGTAAAATATGTGAGAGAACACTTTTCAAATTCTCAGCCTGATCCACCTTTACTTCTTGGGGGTCGATCGTATCAGTAAGTGGCACCATCACATGATCAGCTCTCATTAGACTGAGATGTTGCACGACATCCTCTGAATGAACAAGCTCACTAACAAAAGAATTTGCTGGATTCGTAATGATGTTTAAGGGTGTGTCGTATTGTTGAATGACTCCTTCGTTCATAATCACAATTTTATCCCCTAATTTCAGCGCCTCGTCAATATCATGTGTAACAAACAAAATGGTCTTGTTTAGTTTGCGTTGAATGTGAATCATTTCATCCTGCAATGTACTTCGGGTAATTGCATCGATCGCCCCGAATGGTTCATCCATTAACATAATCGACGGATTGCCAGCCAAAGCCCGAGCCAAACCAACACGCTGCTGCTGTCCACCAGATAATTGCCGCGGATATCTGTTACGATATTCCTCAGGTGACAACTCGATCAATTCTAGTAAAAAATCGATTCGTTCATCGATTTTTTTCGCATCCCAGCCTAATTCCTTAGGAACTGTTGCAATATTTTCAGCAATTGTCATATGCGGAAATAAACCAATTTGTTGAATGACATAGCCAATATTGCGCCGCAGTTCGGTGACTGGTATATCCATAATGTCCTTACCATGCACAAAAATTTTCCCAGATGTCATATCATGAATCCGATTTACCATTTTCAACAATGTTGTCTTTCCACATCCGGATGCTCCTAGGATTGTGACAAAGCTACCTTCTTCAATTGTGAGGTTTGTTTCATACACGGACGGTTTTGCCGCATTAGGAAACTGTTTGATCACTTGTTCAAAAACAATGGCATTCTTCGTCAAACCTCTCACCCTCAATTCTACATCTATAAAGTAAAGTTTCATTCAGCGAGAACTTTCGCATTCCCGCTGAATATAAGATTATTTAATCAAACCTTCATTTTGTAAAAATTCTTTCGCTACATCCGCATACTCACGCTGATTAATGTCCACTTCCGCATTCAATTTCTGCATCGTGCTATCATCAAGTTTCGCTGAGATATCATCTAAGATTTTCCTGATTTTTTCATCCTTATCTAATGTATCTTGGCGAATGACTGGAGCAACGAAATATGGCGGCCATAAATGTTTATCATCTTCTAACAAAACTAGATCTGGATTCGTTAAATCACCATCTGTTCCAAACGCAACTGTCCCTTGCACTTCGTCCTCTAATACAGCACGATATTTAACACCATAATCATAAAGCTTTAGACTTTTAAAATTAAAATCCCCGTACACCCGATTCATTCCAAGCAGTCCGTCTTCGCGTTCTTCAAACTCAGGAACCGCCGCAAAATCGATGTGTTCTGCATTTGCTTGAAGGTCTGATAGAGTCTTAATTCCATATTCATCCGATGCTTTTTTCGATACAGCGATTGCTTGCGTGTTATTCGCGTTTGACGGAGTTAACCAAACTAGATCAAATTCCTTCTTATAAAAATCAGCAACCATATCATACACTTGTTGTGGATCAGAGAGTGGCTCTTCCTCCATAATATTAAGGAGTCCAGTACCTGTATATTCAGGATACACGTCAATATCACCCTTCTTTAGTGCCTCATGAGCAACAAGTGTTCCACCAAGATTCAATTTACGGTCTACTTTAAATCCTGCATCTTCCAATGCTAATGCATACATTTCACCTAAAATGAGCGATTCCGTAAAGTTTTTCGAACCTACCTTTATATTCGAAGAACCACTGCAAGCACTAAGTGCCAAAGAAAATACAAGTACCATTGCTAGAACAATCCATGATTTTTTTTTCATGATAAACCTCCTCTAAAATAGTTTTCTTCCCTATGAATCTCTTTGATACCTTGTTGTCATACGCTCAATCACTGAAAAAATGACCTCTGAAAATATCGTTAATAACGCAATCGGGATGGCACCGACGAGCAACACTTCAAATTTATACATGCTTAATCCATTAATAATAAATGTTCCTAACCCACCGCCTCCAATAAATGCCGCAAGCGATGCACTAGCAAGAACCTCCACGCTCGATGTTTTCGCACCAGCAATCACGAGGGGCATCGCTAGCGGGAACTCAATTTTCCTTAACACCGCCTTTTCGCTCATTCCCATCCCAGTAGCAGATTCGAGAATGGCAGGATCGATTCCACGAAACCCCATAAATGTATTAATAAGGATCGGAGGACAGGCTAAAACTGTCAATGCGATAAGCGCCGGTAAAAATCCAGTTCCAATCAGCGGCAGCATAATAACAAGGATAGCCAGACTCGGAATAACCCGAATGGAATTGACCGTATTCATAATCGTTGCTGCAACTTTTGGATTTTTTGCGCACCATATCCCAAGTGGAACACAGAGAAGTAAACCAAGAATGAGCGCCGAAAAACTTAAGGTTAAATGAACTTGCAGCTCCTCTAAAAATCGATTATGATTTTTTATTAAATATTCGTATGCTTTCAAAATCAGTTCCACCAGTTTCCTCCTTTCCCCTTAGTACTAAAGCTTTTACTCCTCTAAAGCATAATCAGCAATCTGAATACCTAGAGCAGCCTCGACATCAGGATAAACGGATGCATCGCGTACACTTGAACTAAGTGGAATATGACTCTTATGAATTCTAAATACTGCAATCTCTACACCTGGATCCAATGCCCCAGCACTAAGTGGTTTACCTGTTTCAGTTGAAATGGCCGTAATCACATCAGGATAAGTCGTCAAACGATTACCTTGTGAATCATCTACTGCCATAAATTCGTTCATTACATGCAATGTTAGTGGATTGTTTGGCACATCAACGACTATTTGACCGATATCAAAAGCACCTGAATATTCAACGGATGTGGAAATAACCTTTCCCCGCCCTAAAATCTCTCCGTTCGTCTTATCGCAAATCGTTTGGATGACCGCTTCCGCACCCTTTGGTTCAGCCTCAATGATCGCCTTGCCAAGATCGATCGCCATTGAAATTCCGCCAACCGCAGCATTCTCTTTTATAAAACTTGCAGGGAGTGGCAGTCTCGCCGAAGCGATAAATCCGCCTGACATATCAGAAGCAGTTCGTAATATTTTGGATGTTTTAGCCGGTGATCCTTTTACGACGAGCTCGATATAAGATCCAGTTTCCTTCTTCCCGCCAACAACAACTTGAATTGTTTCAAAATGAGGGTCGGCTGCTACACCCATCTGACCCATCTGACCTGTTGGATGAGCGCGAATATCTCCTGTTGCATCAACTACGACCAAATCAAGCATTGCTGCTGGTAACCAGCCGTTGATTGAGCTTGACATTCCATTTTGCGGTGTCATCACACCAACAATTTTTCCTTCATAGTTTTCTATCAATAACTTGACTGCGTTAATATAATCGATACCCAACATTTGCCAATCCGTTTTTCCAGCTGGTGCACCAATCGCAGTACAAGTAATAATGAGCGCGTCATCCGGAAGTTCATCGACAGACACCAATTTCGGTTGTCCCATCGTAACCGCCGCACCACCAATTTCTAGACCATGATCGACCCATCCACCACCACCTGAAGCATACACAGAACCACCTGCAACCGCCGCCTTCACATCATCCATCGTTAATACACGCATCTGTTTCTCCTCCTCTTTTATCAATTGATTCTTAGCTTATAATACAATCCGTTGAATTCCTTTTTTATCAATTTCATCGAGCGCCTCTTCATAGCCGGCATCTGCATATCTTAGTACCCCTAAGCTCGTATCATTATCTAACGCATGCTTTAACCGTATATCCGCTTCAACAGTCCCGTCAGCAACAAGTGTAATTCCGGCGCTCGTCATATATCCGGAATACCCGCCTCCACCTGAGTGGATTGCTGTTAAATCCGCCATCGATGAGCAGCTTAACATTCCATTCAAAAGTGGCCAATCAGAAATAGCGTCACTTCCGTCTTTCATTCTTTCCGTCATAATATTTGGATGTGTCATCGCTCCTGCATCAAGGTGATCTCGGGAGAATGCGATCGGGCCACTTAATACCCCATCCCGAACCATCTTGTTTACTGCGAGTGCTAACTCTGTTCTTTCACCATGGCCAAACCAGCCGATCCGTGCAGGCAATCCTTGGAATGGAACGTATTGATTAGCGAGTGAAATCCAATTCGTCACAATTTTATTTTCTTTAAAATGTTCTAATATGTAGTTATCGATCGTATGAATATCATCCTCTTCACCCGTCAAAGCGATCCAACGAAACGGCCCAATCGCCCGGCTGAACAGGGGCCGTAAATAGGCTTCTGTAAAAATATCGATATCAAAGGCATCACTAACACCATACTGATACGCTTGAGTACGAATGTTATTGCCGTTATCAAATACAATTGAACCACGGCTTTTAAGAGTAAGCATCGACTCCACTTCTCTGGCAATGGATGCACGCGCATCTTGCTCAAGCTTAGCCGGATTTGTTTCACGTATACGATTCACATCTTCCTTGTCATATCCTGATGGAATATAGCCATATAATAAATCGTGTGCTGATGTTTGGTCCGTTACTATATCCGGAGTAATGTTGCGTCTCACAAGCTCTTGATAAATATCCGCGGCATTTCCGACTAGACCGACACTCACACTATCATTTTTAGAAGTTGCTTCTTCAATCCAGCCTAATGCCTCATCCAAATCATGCGTTTTCTTTTGTAAATAACCGTTTTCAATTCGTTTATCGACGCGTGCCTCATCGATTTCTACGACAAGAATGGCCGCACCGACCATGACGCCCGCAAGTGGCTGTGCTCCCCCCATTCCTCCAAGTCCAGCCGTTAAAATAAATTTCCCTGCTAGACTTCCATTGAAATGCTTTTCCGCAATCGCGGCAAAAATTTCATATGTTCCTTGAATCACACCTTGGGAACCGATATATTGCCATGCAGCCGCTGTCAGCCCGCCCCACATAATCAGATCTTTTTCTTGTAAATCGTAAAAATTCTCACTCGTTGCCCATTTTCCAACGATATTACAGTTGGCCATAATGACAAGTGGTGCGAATGCATGAGTTTTCAAAATTCCGATCGGCTTACCGGACTGAATGACTAATGTCTCATCTTCTTCAATATTTTGGAGTGCTTTCACAATTCCGTGGTAAGCATCCCAATTACGGGCAGCCTTACCGAGCGCTGCATATACAACCAATTCTTTCTGGTTTTCCCCATTTTCTAGCACATTCTCTAACATGCGAAGCAAAGCCTCTTGACGCCAGCCTTTACAACGAAGTTCTGTGCCTCGAAATGCCGTAATCTTCTCCATAACACTCACCCTTTCTCATATTATAAGAATTAATTATCATATAATGATAATTAATTCTCTTTTTATTCGAATATTAAACAATATTTCGATAATAGTCAATCAGGAATTTACCTCTCGCTGCTTTATTTTTATTATTCCTATGTATTTAGTTGGTTTATTTCCACTAAGATGGTAACATCTGACCGAAGAAGTGTCAATTAATAGTTTGTTAGTCCCAAAGATTGATATGTATTTTGAAGGCATTTCTTCTAAGCAGAAAACGAAAAGGTTGCCGCCAACTTTAACTGGAGCAACCTTTTTAAAGAGTATTAATTTTTAATCTATCTCTAAAGCAAAAGCATAAAATGCGTCTCCATGTGATAAATGCTCAACCTTTTCATCCATCCACCATACTCCAAACGAATAATAATAAACTCCTTTTTCGGTAGGTGCCGTAAAACTATCATCTATAACCTCAATTGTATGTTCCTCGTTCCCATGTATCTGGACCACATAGTATTCGTTTGGTTTAGGATCATACTCCATCACAAATGTAATTTTTTCACCAGGCTTTACTTTTATTGGTTTTTTGCCTTCTAAAAGTTCAATTGGCCCAGCCGTATCAACACAAGTACTTACACCTTTCCCATTCCAGCAATAAGTACCTAATGTCGTTTCATACATATCATTATTTATTTTAATAACTGCATTTGGCGGCTTCTCTTCTAACATATTTACTTTGGAACAGCCCAGCAGGCTCATACCCATTAGCAGGAATAACAGCAGTAGTTTTCTATTCATTTTCCATCCCCCCATAATATTGGACGGAAATAGTTGAACCTTTGTTACTCGCTAAATTCTTTTTGCACAAAATAAGCAGAGCTTCTGATTATTTTTCTATGCTAAACTATTGGAAGGTATGTCCATTTGGATATTGGAGGAATTATGAAGAAGTTTAAACGAGTGGCCAAAAGGTTTTCTATATTTGTATTGGTTTTATCAGCTTTCATGTTTCTTAATAATAGTTCTCTATTTTCGAAAGCCAGGGAGGAGGCCCCATTGTTATTAGCACATAGAGGAATGGCTCAAACGTTCCCAATGGAAGGAATCACTGGTGAAACATGTACGGCCGAAAGGATTTATGAACCTGAACATCCATTTTTGGAGAATACGATTCCATCAATAGAAGCAGCCTTTAAAGCAGGTGCTGACATCGTTGAATTTGATGTTCAATTAACGAAGGATGGGAAATTTGCTGTTTTCCATGATTGGACTCTTGAATGCCGAACGAATGGAAAAGGTGTTACGAGAGAGCACACAATGGAAGAATTAAAACAATTGGATATTGGCTATGGGTATACATTTGATAACGGGAAAACGTATACCTTTCGTGGTAAAGGCGTTGGGCTAATGCCAACACTTGATGAAGTGCTAAGCTTTTTTCCGAATCAGTCATTTCTCATACATATAAAAAGTAATGACCCTGAAGAAGGAGTGCAGCTTGAAAAATATCTTTCAGAATTGCCAAAGGAACGCTTAAGTCAACTAACAGTTTATGGGGGTGATCTGCCAATTGAGACATTAAAAGAAGGTCTTCCAAATCTCCGTGTCATGTCAAAAGCTACTCTAAAAAGCTGCATGCTGCCTTATATCGCCGTTGGCTGGATAGGATATGTCCCCTCATCCTGTCATCAAACACAAATACATCTTCCAGAGAAATACGCTCCTTGGATATGGGGATGGTCAAATAAGTTTGTAAATCGGATGGATAGGGTGGATTCCAGAGTCATTATTGTAGCAGGAGATGGCGGATGGTCGGAAGGTTTTGATAAAGAAAAAGATTTAGAACGCCTTCCTAAAAATTATAATGGCGGGATTTGGACTAACAGTATTGAGATTATAGCTCCTAGTATTAAATCTAAATAAACTAATCACTTCGTGTATATCCAATTAACTATTATAATTTTTTGAAGGAGTGTTATTCTATGTTTTTTAAGCTCACAAAAGATCAACAACAATTAATGATTGCAGACATTCAATATTTCTTTTCACAAGAGAGGGATGAGGAAATATCAGAATTCGCTGCTGAAAGTGTATTAGAATTCGTTAAGGAATCACTTGCTCCTCATTTTTATAATGCTGCCGTTTCAGATGTTAAACACTTAGTCAGCCAGCAATTGTCTTCTCTGGAAGATGAAATATTAACACTAGAACGCCCAATTAGAAAATAATGGGTCACTATAAAAGGGCATCTTCTTATGTAAGAAAATGCCCCTGCTTCCTAATGCGTAGATTTTCTCTCTATAGATCAAGCAACCCATTTCTATTTGAATTTGTTAACCTTTTCAATCATGATAACCTTTAAAGGGGAGGTCGAAACATGACTCGAATACAAAAATTAAACGTATTAAACGGACAAGAAATGTACAAATATTTTAAGAAAACACAAAGCCTTCAACAAGAGATAATGGTTCCGTTTAACGAAGCGATGTGTTATGGAAACACATCCGCTACTCTTTTTTCAGATGAATTTGCCGCCATTCGTGCAAAGGCTCATCACGTTACTTCCGTCCAATATCATGAAATCACCCTTAAACCTTTGCAGCCTCTTTTGAGTAAAGACTTTACACACCTAGCATTATGGTTTGGTCCTGATATGTTCTGTCAGATCAATGTCCTTACGATTCTCGCATGGCTCAACGAAACACAATGTGTACAGACAATTGACCTTCATCTAATGAATGACCATTATGAGCACTTGGGAAAATTCACACTTGAAGTTAATGGATATCATGCCCTCTACAAACAGGTTTTGATCGATAAAACGATGCCCGCCGCTATTTATCCTGAACCATTAAAGAAGGGGATTGAGCTTTATTTGAATTATCAACATGAAGATAGTGACCTTATGCTGTATATTAAAAATCATCCAAATGTCCCTGAGAAAGAGCTTATGCATGATCTAATGAGGGATTTTTCCGATTATGGGCTAGGTGATATTCAATATATAGAGCTTATTAGAAATAGTCGGAAATCTATTTAATTTGTTATTTATAACTTTTAAATTTACTGCCAAAAAACATAGAAACTATTGTCATCGCCAAAGTACTTAATCATCATTAAAAAGGCATTGTACAATTACATAATGCCTTTTTGGTATAGGTTTATATAATGAGTTGAATTCGGGTAGTCACAAGTCTTAGAGAATCCAAATGCAGTATAAAACAAATCAGCTTGATCTGTATCAGTATGCAAGACTAAACCTTCATAATAATTCTTAGCCTCTAAGATTATCTTGCTTAATAGAAGTGATCCTACCCCACTTCGTCGAAAATCACTTGCAACATAAAACCTTCTTAATCGACCGATTTTCGGTTTGTTAGAATACGGGTCAATATTAAGCCCGCCGATGGCAATGAGTACGCCTTGTTCATTATATACACCATATAATGATTCACCGTGCTTATTAAAACGATTTGTGCCATCTTGATAATCATTGACCAGCTTTTCTAGAAAACGAAACCCGGCAGCTTTACTTTCTTCAACTAAATGGAAAATTTCTAACGTCTCTAATCCCTCTATTTCTTGAATTTTAAATTCCACCTATGCATCACCTCCATTGGAAAAATTAACTTTTGTACTATTTTGTTTATCTTTCCGGCAGAATTTCCATGTCAACACTGCATTCGTTGAAGTATCATTGTTTAAAATAAAATCTATTTTACAAATTCCTTAACATTGATCCTCCAAATCATATGATCATACCCTTCTCCCCAATAATTCTTTAATAGATATTGTGGCTCCCCGAACTTCTTTTTCCAAATTTTTTGTGCAGTTGTATATCCACTATCTAAACAAAATTCTTCTATGCCCTTATTGAGCAAAGTAAAAAACATCGCATCCAGCAGCCTATTGCCTATCCCTTTCCTTTGAAAGTCAGGATGAACGAAGACTGTCCCTACCTCCACTAGGTCTTTTAATGCATGATTCGTACAATGATTAATAAGCTCACTTGCTTGTCCAAATTCGATTGAGCCAATAATCTGATCCCTATCTAAAGCAATAAGAAAATATCGTTTCTCCCCATCACTTTCAAAATCAAGATTTAAGTATTTTTTCTTAGCTTCTATTTCATCTTCTATATCTTCTAACATCTCTCCAATACCTTCTTTAGAAAAAGTGTCTGTAATGACTACTCTAAAAAAGTGATTTAGCTCCCTAATATTCTCAGCCGTTGGTCTTCTTATCTCAATATTTAACATTCTGATGCGATCTCCTTTTCAGCTTCTATATCGTTAATGGTTCTATATATGTACTTAACATTCCTTGCACTAATTCTTGTAATCGGACATTTTATCTTATGAATGGGAATATTTATATATTAGTAGGAAAAGCACTTAAAGCCGCGAATTATCTAACATAGTGCTTTTAAAAAGGAGGTTTTTTCATGGACCAAATAATTATTCAGCACATGGAAACAGTGCGTAGGATAACGGAGCAAGCGATTATGAGAATACCGGAAGAAGTGGCAAATATTATTCCAAAAGGGTTTAACAACAATATTCGTTGGAACTTTGGACACATTGCATTTGTACAGGAAAAGCTCGTCTTTGGACTTTTAGGTGAAGAGATGAACATTCCGAGCAATTATGAACAGCTTTTTAAGGCGGGAACGAGACCAGCAGATTGGAGAGGAACACCTCCATCTTTAATAGAGATTGCTGATGTCTTGACGGAACAGAAAGCAAGAATTAAAGATTTTATTCAGTATCGTATGTACGAAACACTGCCAACTCCATTCACAAATCGGGCCGGCATTACATTTTACACAGCGGGAGAGGCATTTTTGTTTAGCTTTTACCATGAAGCTTTACATGTCGAAACGATCAAACAATTATATCGAGCGATTTCATCCAAATGAATTTTAACAGGGCAGCTTCTAATTTAAGAAGTGCCCTAATTAGTTATTTCACAATGAATTTCCATAGTTAAATAAATTTAAATCATTGTTAACTACAACTCAATAAAATACCCCCTAATGGGAATGTTACTATAAAGCATCAAATAAAGAAGCTGAGACGAATCATTTCCTCATTAATACATAGCTTAAAAGATACATAACACTTGTGATTCCAAACAAGAGAAATACGCCAGGTGTCAATAGCATGTATAAACTTAGGGGCAAAGACCAAATGAAAGCAATTAACATGTAGAGTTTTTTTGACTTATAAAAGGAATATATTGCTAAGCAAGCAGGAAGAACCAACATCAGGAAAGTGATAAACATACTTTCATAGCTAATCTGATTTGAATAAGGATTATAGAAGTTAAAAACAAGCCAAAGAATTATTGAAGCCATCCCTGCAATTAACCCGATAAAAGAGGACTTTTTCTGCATTTCAAGCGCCTCTCCCTTCTCACTTCCGATAATTTTTTTGCCTCTTTTTCCATCGAAGCCTTACAATATAACGAAAATTAAAGTTCAATTGGATTAACTCTCATTTACTCTAATCCCTTTAATTGTTCATTAAAAATGGTTAATGAATGAGTTTTTTCTTTTAAAAGGCGATTAACAATTTGTTTTGTCACATTTGCATCCCGAAGCTCTTGATCCTTAAAACTCAAAATTCCCGGAAGTGTCATCCATTTACTTTCTACAATCTCTTCCTCTTCAAGCTTCAATATTCCTCCAGTAATCTCACCAATAAAATGAAATAATATCACTTGATGATTGGAGCTGCTTATAAAATTATAGATACCCGTTGTGCCAGTTAATTTCACATCAAGTCCTGTTTCTTCTCTTACCTCTCTACAAGCAGCATTGAGAATATCTTCTCTATTTTCAATACGTCCAGATGGAAAATTCCACTTGTTTATGGCAAATGGTTTATTTTCTTTAATTACCAAAACCTTGTTATCTCTGAATATCGAGACACTTACAACTAAAACAATTTCATTTTGGGTCATTATAATTCTCCTACATACTCTAACTTCCTAGTTTATTTTTATTGCAAAGGTAGGATCCGAAATTTGCAATCCTCTTTCTTGCCATATTACCACAAAAATACAATTTCTTTTGTTCTGATCCATCTTATTGTGTAGAGCGAAAGAACGAATTTATATTATTTATTTGAATTTTGCAACTATTAAACAAAAACTAATGTTTTTTCTTGAAATTATAGGATAGAATGATTATTGGGGTGAATTCACTATATTGGTGGACGAGCCTACAAAATATGATCTTAATCTAGGGAGTTGAGTAGACATGTCATTCAAATTCATACCTTATTTAATGATGGATGGAAACGCAAAAGAAGCAATCGGATTTTATGAGAAGGTATTTAATGCTGAAGTTATGGGGATTCTCACGTTTGGTCAAATGCCTCCTAACCCGGAGTTCCCGTTACCAGAAGAAGCAAAAGATCTAGTCTCACATGCAACGATAAGAGTTGGAGACTCAGACCTTATGTTTTCCGATATTTTCCCTGGCCAACCACATCAAATCGGATCTCAAGTGACCATTTGCATAACTCTTAACAATACAGATCAAGCACACCAAGTTTTTGAATCATTACAAGACGGTGGACAAGTAGGCATGCCTCTACAAAAAACAGATTTCAGCCCAGCTTACGGAGTCGTAACTGATAAGTTCGGTGTTACGTTCCAAATTTACACGGAAAACCAACAATAAATATTACTTTCGAAGTATATCTTCTCCTAAGACATACATAAATAAGGGCTTGGTCGTATTAACGATCAAGCCGTATCATTTAATAGTAAACCTTAATTGTAATTTCTAGCTCCTACCTTCAATAGAATCTTATTTCGAAAGGTAATCATAAGCTGTCAGTGTATGAATCTTAGCTACATTAACCAACTCGCTGAGTTCTATATATTCATCAGGTCCACCAAGGTTATACGGAGTTAGTCCACAAACTACAGTTGGTACTTGTTTATGAATTCTGTAAAGACGTGCATCGGATGCCCCTACTCGCATCGTTATAACTGGAGATGTTCCTGTGATTTGATGAACGTTTTGTGAAGTTAATGAAAAGATCTCATGATCTACATCTGACCAATTAGGTTCATATCTACGAACAATGTTGTAAGAGAGTCCTTCAATAGAATCCACAATTTCTTTGATTTTTTGCTCAACTTGAGGAATGGTTGTTCCGACTGGTAATCGGATGTCACCTTTAGCAGAAGCTTTGTCTGGAATCAGATTTGCGGAGATTCCTCCTTCAATCACACCAAAATTTACGGTTACTGTTTGTAAAACTTCGGTTTCACCACTACCGGAAATTCCTTCTGATACTTCGCTCGCCTCTAGTATAGCTCTGGTTACCTTCTCAACATGATTAACAGGCAGCTTTCTAAGTGTATCGTTTATTTGGGTCATTCCTTCAACAAGTAGATCAATAGCGTTTACACCCTTGTGCACATGAGCTCCATGACCCGGTTTTCCTACGGCATTAAGTTCAAGCCAAAGCAACCCTTTTTCTCCAAAACGCAACACCGTTGGCGAACCTACATCCCCACATATCATCGCATCCCCTGTAGCTTCTGGTACTGTATCGAGTAGGTATTTTGTTCCTTTAACCCCCATTGTCTCCTCGTCTCCCGCAAGAGTCAGCACAACTTCTCCGGACCAATCATTTCTACATTCTGCCAGTAACATGAAGGCAAGCATATAAGATGCGATCCCTCCTTTCATATCTGAGGATCCACGTCCATATAGAAGGCCATCTTTTACTTCCGCACCAAAAGGATCTACAGTCCAAGCAGACTTATCCCCCACTGGGTATGTATCCAAATGACCATTAAATACTAACCGTTTTCCAGGTCCATTCCCTTCAATCTTCGCTACTACATTTACAATTGGTTCTTCTAATGTATGAATAGTAACTTCTGCTCCGTCAATTTTTTGCAAAAATTCAACGGCCATTTGTGCAATCTGACGAGTATCAGAGATTGGCGATTCACTTGGTATTTTTACTAACTTAGAGCAAAGATCGATAAGAAAATCTTCTTTTTGGTCTACTTGTTCAATCAACTTATTCCTTATATCAGTATATAGCATTTTGAATCCTCCCAATAATCATAGTAGCAACCTTAGTTGGCATGTTTACTCTTAATTTCTCTAGACGAAGTTTTAGATTCGAAGAATTCCAATTTACCTTTTTTAAATAAGAACAGCCACACAAGTGAAACTGCATGCAATGCAAAAATAATCCCAAGTGCCACTGAATAACCTGTAGGGTTGTATGCACCTGTACTTGTTGCAGGCCAGAAGTCTATGATGACACCCATCAACCATTGGATAACGAAAGTTAGTAAGAATACGGCTAGATTGTACAGTGTGATGACTCGCCCTGCATATTTTCCATCAAACATGGAAGACAATATTGGATAAGTAAGAAGACAGAATGGACCGAAAATATTTAAGATAATCCAACCAGTTACACCTACTTTTCCTCCCAATAATGCTATGACTCCTATTGATAAAGTAAAGCCAACCATTCCAATGACGCTAACCAAAGCCGGCTTAATTCCAAATTTGCGAAGCCAATCTGCAATGACCCCGTTGGTTAAATATCCAACACAAAGGAAAGCAGTACATGTCAACAGAAGGGTTGGTACAGCACTCGCCTCATACCCTGCTACATCTTTTAGCCATGGGCCAAGCCAAAGTCCATCCAAACCAATATAAGAAGCTTGAACACATGTAGCAATCGGGATAATGCGCCAAAAATTCACACTTTTAGCAACTTGAAAGGTTCCTACTAATTGATTCTTGACAGGTTCATCATTGTGACCTTCTTTATGCCTTTTTGGAACAGCCATAAAAATAAATATTGCGTTAGCAACAGTCAACCCTAAAAGAATCATAAAAACCGCTCGCCAGTCCATAAAATTGAGTGTAAAGTGAACTGGTTGTGTTGCTATCAACCCTCCAAGTCCACCAGCGAAAGTTTGAAAGCTATTAATAAGGGGCAATCTTTCAGCTGGAATCCAATCATTATACGCCTTAAATGCAGCCATTAAACATCCAGAAACGCCTACACCAATAAGAAAACGCCCTATCATTAGGTGCTCAAGGCTTTGAGCATTTGCGAAAAGAAATGCACCAATACCTGCTGACAATAATAAAGTTGATAAAGTGCGTCTAGATCCAAAACGATCAAGCGCAATTCCTAGAGGGATTTGAGTGATGGCAAAAGCAAGAGCATAAGTACTAGTCATGAGCCCTAAGTCAGATGCTTTCAAGTCGAATTCTTCAATGAAATGTGGGGCTAATACCGCATTAACCGTACGAAAAAGAACTGATAAGAGATAAGCTGAAGCAAATGGTATAAATAAACGCAAAATAAGGCTAGGTGTAAGTTTGCCGTTTGATTGATGGATTGTCATATTTTCCCCCCTAAAGTGTTATTATTTTTTTGGACTAACTTGGCCTAAGTACTCAGTTATTTCTAAGCTTTGTTTTTATGCAACTCTTTAATAGATTTAAATAAACAGTCACCTCCAAATGTAAATGCAAACTTTGACAGCTTAAATAATGTTAGCTTTTAATCTACATTCCTATATTAGGAATTATAATTCCTTTATACGAATTGATTATAACACCATTATTTAAAATATTCAATTAATTTTAAATATTTTTTTTAATATCATGGCAATTTTTTCTTACCTAGAAGTCAACTATGATGTGGCTAGCCCCATTGGAGTTACATCTTTAAATGAGTTTTAAAACTGCCTGCAATTTTTCCCATCACGTTGACAAGACAAAAAAAGAAGCGTAGCAATAAGCCAATACGCCTCTTTTACTCTAATTCCGCTTCTCCAGTTTTAAAGAAATATTTCTAGCACATAGCTTTACATCGTTAATGCATTTTTCAAGTTGTTCCTCTTTGAAGTCAGATTCTATACCAACTATACTGATGGATCCAGCGACAATTCCGTTTACATCAAAAACCGGACACGCAATCTCCATGGTACCTTCATATAACTCTCCTCTACTTATGGCATAACCATGTTCTTGAATTTTTACAAGTTCAGCTTTAATCTGATCGATATCAATCAAAGTGTTCTCTGTGTATGCAAGGAGCTCTGAGGTGGCTAATATATGGTTCTGTTCTTGTTCATTAATATACGCTAAGAGTACTCTTGGGCCTGCTGCAGCATAAAGTCGTGCTTTTTTGCCAACCTGTGAATAAATCTTTATCGGATTTAATGATTCAATCTGTTCAATAAATACCGCTTCATTTCCATCTCTAATTGCGAGTTGAACGGTTAACTCGGTCTTATTTCTTAGTTCAATTAAGTCATCTTTCGCTATTTCTCGAATATCCATTTGCTCTGTAATGAGGTTAGCTTTAAGTAGGAATGCCCAGCCAAGTGAAAATTTAGCTTCCTTTAGTGTGCTGTCTCTTTTTACATAACCATATCCTTCAAATGATTTAATCATCCGGAAAGTTGCTGTTTTTGAATATCCAGTCTTCATTGATATTTCATTTAAAGTTAACCATGTATTTTTACTATCAAAGCACTCTAAAATATTTAGTGCCTTTTCAACACTACTAACTGTACTTTCTTGCTTCTTCATACTTTTCCCCCTTATCAAAAGAGTTCTAAATTATTCTACCATTTATTCAATATTATGTATAAATTTTACGCCTCTTCTAACCTTCTTTCTTTTTTAGGCGAATAACTAATTCCCACAAACACGAGCAATATTCCGATAAGCTGGTAAACATCAGGACGGTAACTTAAAATTGTTACATCAAGTAAGATCGCGACAACCGGATCGACAAAGACTAAAATAGCAATGGCTTGAGCCTTTAATTTACGTAAACTATCGAAAAATAAGTAATAGACAAATCCAGTATGAATAAACCCTGTGACAAGGATATAGATCCAGTTTTCATAGGTAAGATGGATAAAGCTTGACCAATCCACTAATGGCATCAATAAGAAGACGCCGAGACTCGTTTGAATGACGGTTGTTAACAGCGGACTGAGCAATTGAATTCTTTTTCCCGTGAGCGATGTAAAAGCGTAGAAGAGTGCTGCCGCAAACCCCCATAAAACACCGGTGGATAGAAATTCTGCAACATTTGTATGTTGATGCATGCCTCCAACTAATAATGTTCCTAAAAGGCAAATAAAGAAAAAGACCAATCCCGTTCCTGTTAATTTTTCTTTGAAAAGAAAAGAGCCTAAGAGAAACACAATAACGGGTGCCAAATGATAGATAGATACGGCTACAGTTATAGGCATGACTTCTAAAGAACGAAAGAAAAAGACCCAATTGATGACTAGGAATATCCCACATAATAAGGTAAGGTAATACTCCCGATGAGGAATGGAAATTTTCCTATCTTGTTTTGTCTTTAGTGTACTAAACCCCCATATTACTCCTAATAGAATACTTGCACTGAGACAACGAATAAAAACTAATTCAATCGATGGAAGACCTGTCTTTTCCGAAAATAAACCGATTGAACCGAATATCGCCATGGAAGTGGCAAATTTTATCTTTGCATACATTTAATTTCTCCTAGGTCGTTTTGTAACATCTATTAATATTGTAATAAAAAAACAGCATGAATGGTCAGCTGTTTTTTCCCATCACTATAATGATAAAAAGGGATAAACCCACAATCTAATTCTACCTAACTATTTGCTCTATTTACAATATGTGTTTCTACATAATATTGAATAGCATGAATTAAACGATCTGTTTCTTCTTGTGTATTATAAGGAGCAAAGCCTGCACGAATCCATCCGCCAGTTTCATTGATTCCTAATTTATCGGCAAGAGTAGATGCGTAAAAATCTCCACTTGCAAGGAAGATGGCATGTTGTTCTGCTAGCCATTTACAAAATTCAACAGGGTCGACTCCCTTGATCGTAAAGGCGACTGTTGGTGTTTTGGCAACGTAATCTGGTGCCTGATATAAAGTGACTTCGGGAATGCTTGCAAGTTCATGACGAAGTCTACGCGCCAATTGATTTTCGTATTCTTCAATTGATAAAAAGGCATTTAGAATTCTTTCCCTGCGATTCGAGCCTGTTCCTAAACTTGCAATAAAGTCAACCAATGCTTCAATGGATGCAATTGCTTCATGGTTTTGGGTACCTGTTTCTAATTTATCGGGAAAATAGGTCGGTGCTGGTTGCAGTTTGTATACTGAGAGACGCTCAAACACTTCTTCTTTAATCACAGCCATTCCAATGTGAGGTCCAAAAAATTTATAAGCAGAACATAATAAAATATCAGCCCCTAATTGATCACGGTCAATCGAAAAGTGTGGAACAGCGTGTACAGCATCCACAGCCACAAGGGCACCAACTTCATGAGCACGCTTGGCAATGTTTGTTAAATCTGTTATAGTTCCGATAACATTTGATGCTAGTGAAACAGCTACAAGCTTTGTATTCTCATCTATAAGCTCATGTAATCGAGATAAATCAAGTGTTAATGTCTCCGTATCTACTGGAATAAAGCGGATTTCTGTGTTTGAATCTTTTGCTGCTGTTGCCCATGAGTCAACATTAGAACGGTGATCAATTTCAGTAACTACAATATTATCTTGGCTAGTCCATGTTTTAGACAAAGCCCGTGAAATGGAGAACATTAAGGAAGTAGAGTTTTGACCGAATGCCACTTCATTTGGTTTCGCACCAACAAGATCTGCAATTGCTTTTCTAGCGTTTTCAATGTGCTGCTCTGTTTCTTTGCTTGTAGGGAATTCTCCATGTAGATTAGCCCCGCCTTTTGACATATAAGAAACCATAGCATCTATAACACTCTCAACCACTTGTGAGCCTCCAGGTCCATCGAAATAGGCAACCTGCTTACCATTATAATAACGGTTTAATGCTGGGAATTGCTGACGGACTTCTTCAATTGGAAACATACAATCTACTCCTTTTTATTATAATTTTCAGATTACATGCTAATTCAACAAAAGGCGACCGAAAACCTCTTAGTACAGCCTCAAAAAGTTTCCACCTGCTATTTTTTCCATCTATTTATCAATATTACCTCTATTAATCAAGCCACCTATCAACTTTGCAAAGTTCTGATGGCCTTCAAACACATCAAATGGTTTTCGTGGCATAGTAACTAAATCCTTTGCACTCACTCACTTGATTCGATCTATATTCTTCTCCATATTCATTTCCTCTGCCTCCTAATAGTAAGAGCCCTAGTTTAATAGACTAGAGCTCTTGGTACTGCTATAGAAGTCATTAATCCTTCTTTTCCCTCAATCTCGCAGGCAAAAGGTTCTAAAAATAGCCTCTTGACCACTGCCTTTGGAATTGTGTAATAATCTTTTATCGTATTCAATCCATCTACTTCCTTCGCCCAGCCAATTAAGCGTACTATTCTTATTGTGATTCCTTAAACAATTTTAGTTTGACTTATTGATAGACGATTTCAAAACAGAAGTGCCTTTATTCCACGGTGTACCTAAATAAGGTAGTGCCCACCTATCTAACCCGTACCAACCAGCGACTTTCCATGCCATTACTAACCAAGTAGCCAAAATAAATAAAAGTGGATTTGTGCTAAGTGTCCCTGCAAACAGGAAGCTGACATTCATCAACGAACCGAAGAAAGCGGCAATACCAGTTAATAAGCCAAAAATTAATCCTAATCCCACTAGCACTTCTCCGTAGGCTACGAGATAACCGAATGTAGAAGCGTTTGGGAGGACAATATTTTCTAAAAACATAGCATACCAGCCGGTAACGTCTTTTCCTTCCCCAGCCTTCGCTAATGCTCCTTTAACAAAACCTTGAACTGCACCACCTGCATTATTTCCTGTCCAATTATCGTCAGTAATTTTATGCCACCCTGCATTTACCCACGCATAACCGACATACAAACGGATGACAAGCCAAATAAGAGCAGACTGTGTATTATTGAATAAAAACATTGATACTGGGTTTTCCGGAATAG
>NZ_JBALPC010000063.1:37793-37985 GCF_036965225.1 Bacillus sp. JJ1474
AATAGAGATTGGGCGTTTAGCCATCTTCATTACCTCCTGAAAATAGAATTTTTTTTCTTGGGATAATCTTGGATTTAAAGTTAACTCTTTTCTTAACTTTGACAATAACAATCCGTGGAAAAACTCTTTCAAGTCGAAACAAAAGGAATGACGTTGTGTAGGAAGCCTAGAAGTATAATAATGAATATAATT
>NZ_JBALPC010000064.1:0-10322 GCF_036965225.1 Bacillus sp. JJ1474
CCTCTAATTCAGTTTTATTAAATAAATATTCCTTTACTTCAATTAATACTGGGAAGCCTATCGCTCCGAGGATAATCAATAGGATGTTAATTAATTGAACAAAATAATCACCTGCAAAGGGAACGAGTGAAGATCCTCTTATATCCATTCCCGCATTCGTTGTTGCACTAATCGAGGCGAATAAACCATGAAGGAATGCATCCTCCCATGTAGGATAATATTTCAAAAAATGAAAGCCTAGGATTAATGCCCCTAGCAGTTCAATTAAAAGGATAATTTTGATTATTTCTCTAATCAAATGTACAAGACCAGATAATGAAATTTGATTGTGGTCTATCATTATAAGACGTCTACTCCGCAGGCCAATCTTTCTCCCTAATAGCATCCAGAAAAACGTGCCGATTGCCATGATTCCCAGACCGCCGAATTGCAAGACAATCATAATGACAAAATATCCAAATACACTGTAGGTCTCTGATATATCTACAACAGTTAAACCTGTCACACTCACGGCACTTACAGCAGTAAATACCGTATCTATAAAATCAATTTCTACACCAGGTTTATGTACATATGGAATGCTAAGAAGCAATACTGAAATTGTAACTGCCAGTAAATAATAGCTTGTTATAACCTGAGCAGGTGTTAGTCTACCTAAACGGACTTTTGCCTTTCTCCACATGAATTAAATTTCCTTTCCTTTCTTTTCATACCCTCTATCATAAAGAATTAATCTTTATTATGAAAGTCATTTCTAATTATTTTTTATCTTACAGCTAGAAATTAAATAATACTTTGCAGTTCACATATTATTTGCTATTACGAAAAATATTTCCACTTATGAATTGACCATTTATAAACATACTACAATTACAGAGAAATAAATAACCTCTGTTAAACAATAATAGGAGTTGAGAAAAATTGGCAAATAGCAGCAATAAATTATTAGTTCCCGGAATAGAGCAATATTTAGATCAAGTTAAATATGAAATTGCAGAAGAATTTGGGGTTCAGCTTGGTTCGGATACCGTCTCCCGAGCAAATGGTTCAGTAGGCGGGGAGATTACAAAGAGACTAGTGCAGCAAGCACAGGCGAGTATGTCTGGAAATAACCTCTAGCTTTAAGTGTATATGAACTGAATATATGATGGATCAAAAAAAGTCCGGTTCCCTTTACCGGACTTTTCATTACAATTTATGTTAATCCCTATCGTTATCCTTCTTATCCTTATCATAATCCTTGTTATTCTTATCGTTATGTCTATTGTCATTGTCATTGTCATGATGCCTATTACTTCTGTCTGATCCGTTTCTTTGGTTTGAATTAGATGTTCCTTTATTATGCACGTAACCTTTCGAGTTTAATTGGGCTTCTTTTCCATTCCCTCTTTGATTGGAGGGATTTCCCTCTTTGTTATTGTGCTTATTTTTTTCTAATTGATGCTCATTTTTATTTTTATTTTCATTTACATTTTCCTGTTTATTACCGTTGTTATTTTTGACACGATCCTCCTTTTTTTCTTGACCAGGAGGGATTGCTTTTTCAAATTGACTTTTGTTTGCTTGGTCAGATTTATTACTTTGATTAGAATCTTGCTCTTTTTTTAGCTGACCAGGGGGGATAGTAGAATGTTCACTATTATGACTTTTTTCGTTTTCTGTATTGTTAGTCTTTTGAGTTTGATCCGGCTTCTTATTTTCTAGCTTGTTATATTTATGTGACCCAGAATTGTTTTCAGTTTTCTTTTTCAATTGAGTTTCTTTATATGATCCAATGGATAGTCCTTTTTCCTTTGCTTCTTTTCTATCATTTGGGGATGCATCCATAACCTTTACATCAAGCTTTTCCTTTTGAATATTCTCTTTTATTTCAGTAATTTCTTCATTCAACTTCGTTTCAAGTGCTTTATTGTCTTTCTTTGTATTCACAGTGGCAATAACGATCTCATAATTATTTTTGGCATACCCTTGATTTATAATTTCCTTTATAATCTGACCCGTGATGTCCTGAATATCTTTTTTCTTCCAATCATGTATATGTTTAACTATTTGTTCCCCTTTTTCATTGTAAGGCAAAATGTCAATTACTTGGAACTTATCATTAATCGCTAATTCAATACTTGAATTACTATCAATAGACATATAGGCATAAACCTCATTATTACCATTAAAAGTAAAAACAGAAGTACCTACTAGTATGATCACAATAGCTGCTGCAATTATGGCTTTAGCTTTTAAGGTCGAAAATAAGGTAAATAATGTCCGATTATTGGTATTATCGATACTTAGTGGATAAAAATCGATTTCCTGACCAATTTCGTATTGTCTATTAAGTTTTGCCGCACGCAGAAATTCACCTTCTGGGGTTAATAGCGTTAAAAAACGTTCATTTATCTCCATTATTATTCCAGTTTTCACGTTTCCAACACCCCTTTAATATAATCCCTTAAATACACATAATCACCAATTAAAATAAGTGACATAGCAATTATGTATTTTCTATTTCTTTCAATTGTCTTTCTACTAATAGAAACATAGTTTTCAAGCTGTTTAATGGGCAATCTTTTCTTTTCAAGTAAAATATGCTTAAGCTCACTATGATCAGCAATTAATTGTGCGACCATCATTGCATTTTTTCTTGCATCCGCATGCTTTGGAGATTGCTGAAGTAAATCATTAAACGAAAGCTCGAATTGATGAAGAACTTCATTAAATTGAAGGATTTCTTCCCTTCTTGATTCTTCATCTGTTTTCCTTTTGTAATCAATTATTGATAGCTCATTTTCAATCGCATTTCCAGTCTGATCTTCTTCACTTTCATTTGCCGTGTAATCTAGCTTCAATATTTGGTGCCTAGACTGAGTCCGAATATAATCAATAACCCTTCGTTTTATTAAGACCTCAGAAAAACTTATTAATGAACTCCCTTTTTCAGGAGAATATTTTTGAATCGCTTCATTAAAAGCTATTAGACCTATGCTGAATTCATCATCTGAGTCATGTATGAATCTCTTACAAACGGATGACACGGTCTTAGCAATAAATGGTTTATATGAATTTATTAGTTCATTTTGAAGGTTCGTATCGCCTTGCTGAATTAAATAAACTGTTTCTTCCATTGTTTTTTTTCGTTTTTTTGCCATGAACAACAAACCTAGCAATAGCCTCACCTCTTTATCCAAAACACATTATATCATACGATGGCGAGGAACGTTTTTTAAGGGTTGGCTGCATGATAAGGAAAAGAGAACTTAAATTAAGTCCTCTTTTTCTTATAAATTAATAAATCTTTACAAAAAATTAGTCGTTTTTCCCATTTCCTTTATTTTCATGATCCTTTTTATGTGAGTGTTTGTGATCATGCTTTGCTTCTTGAGCCTGTTTTCCGGCTTTTTTTAATTCTTCACGTTGTTCCTTTGCTTCCTTACGAGCTTGCTTTGCTTCTTGTTTAGCAGCTTCACGCTTTTGTTTTTCTTCTGCTTTAGCTACCTCACGAGCTTGTTTTTCTTCTGCTTTTGCTAATTCACGAGCTTGTTTTTCTTGCTGCTTCTTTAATTCATGTGCTTTTTTCGCCTCAGCACGTTCCTCAGCTTTCTTTGCTTTTTCCTCTAGCTTCTTATTTTCCCCTTCAGCTTGAGTAGTTTTCTCTTGAATAACAGCTTCATCATTATCACTGGTTACAACTTCTTGAGCTGTTTTATCTGTAGTTGTATTCTCATCCTTGCTTACTTCGTCATTTGCCTCTGCTTTTTCGGTGATAGCCTCTGACTCTTCATCTATTCCATATTTTTTGTTTAGTTTCTCAATCTTTTTCGCTAGTTTCGCATAGCTTTTATCAATATTTTTTTGCAGTGCAGCCTTTGCAACTGGATTTTTCACCTTTTCCAGTGCCGCTTTTAAAGCAATAATGTTTTGTGACATTAATTCTTGCATTTCATCGGCTGGCTTATCTGCTTTATCTACATCAACCGTCACTTCATCATTTGCAGCCACTTCTTCAGCATCAGTCTTTTCTTTTTCTGTCTGTTCTACTTTTTCAGTATCCTTTTCAACAGACTCTTCACTCGTAGTGTCTTCTTGTTCTTTATTCACTTGATCTTCTGCTTTTGTAATATTTTTTAGCGCTTCTTCAATTACTTTCATTGCCTCTTCTTCTTTTTCCTTTGCAAAAAGTGCTTCAGCTTCAGCTAGGCGCTCTGCTGCAAAGGTGGCAAGTAATTTTGCTTCCTTTTCATCATCAAAGGTAAGGGCTAATTTGATTTTTTCTAAGGCAATTTTCGCAAAGTAGAAAAAATTCCCAGGAACTAGAGATGGCTTTTCAGCACTGACTACATCTTCTGTACTTTCCTGATTATTCGTTTCAGCATCTAATTCTTTATTTTCAGTTTGGACATTATTTTCACTTGTTTGATTGTCCAAAACTACCGTTTGATAAGGTTCTTGGTTTTCTGTATTTTCGGCTGCTGATGTTAGAGAGGCAGAAAATGTGAATGTTCCTGCTAAGACTAATGCTAAAGTTCCTTTTGCTATTTTGTTTAATTCCTTAGTTGATAAAAATTTCATCTTTTTTCACCTCATAGTTATTTTCTTAGCGGCCGCTATTTTCACTACAACTGTACGGAGGTGATTAGATAGTTTTTGGGGGTTATTAGATAAAAAAATTAATAAACACAAAAAAAGCCTTAACAAAAACAGTTGTTAAAGCTTAAAAACACTATATAGCACTTTGTTTCCTAATTGTTAAAATTAACCACCTTATTAGAAACCCAATAACTAATCCTGGAATTAAAAAAAGCATAGGTAAAAACACTGGCCCAAATAACACCCCAAAAAGGGTTAGTTTTGTCGAATACATTAGCCCTACTGTAATAAAATAGGCACTAAAGACAAATGGAAGATAGGAAAACTCTTCGGTTTTTGTCATTGCACTTCGATATGCATCCCACATAGCAAACATATATAAACATGGATAAAACATTAACCATTGGAAATCAGTCACTTCAATCGCATTATCAATTTCCCCCATAAAGCTATACATGATGGCCATATTGAAATTGCTGAATACATTAATCATAAATTCGAGCACAACTAAAAAAAGGCCCTTCCATAAATGTCCCGATAATAACTGACTAAATCCAGGCAGAGCAATACTCCATAATATAGCTTCCAATTTTGTAAATGTTTTCATCTCATCACCAGCCAAGTTTCGATAGTATTATTTTGCTCTGAGAAGGCGCTAAATATTTTCCACTTCCCAAATAATTTCCAATTTAATTCCTACAACATTCGACAAAAATTCAAAAAAAAGTGAAAGAACAGCCTAAAATAAGCAGTTCTTTCACTTTTTTACAATAGTAAAGCCCGTAATACCATAAAAAATAGTTATAATTGGAGATAAGAGGCAAAAGAAGGTGAAAGGTAAGTAGCTAATCGTATCAACACCTAAAATACCTGTTAAAAACACACCGCAAACTCCCCATGGAACGAGTGGATTAATAACGGTTCCGGCATCCTCCAGCACCCTTGAAAGACTTTTTGGATGTAATCCTGCTTTTTCATAAGCTTCTTGATAAGCTTTTCCTGTTAAGAGGATAGAAAGATATTGTTCCCCAAGAAGAAAATTAATGCCGATGGCAGTTCCGGCAGTTGAGGCAATTAATGCTGGAACACGATTTAAGCAGCCCTTTATTCCCTCTAATAATGCAGGTAATATTCCTAATTTAAATAACAAACCGCCCATTGAGAGAGCCAGCAAGACTAATGAAATGGAAAACATCATGCTTTCCATTCCTCCCCCTGTTAATAGGGAATCCACTTCCTTTACACCACTATTAGATTGAAATCCAAAATATAAAAGATTCATCATTTTATTTAAGTCAAAGCCCTTTTGTACAAAGAAACTAATGAATAGTGCCGATAAAATACTTGCAGACAAAGTTGTAATGGCTGAAACTTTCTTTATCGCTAAATAACTTAATATTAAAAAGGGGGCAAGGGAATACCAATGAACAAATCCTTGATCGATTAAAGTCTGCTTTAATAAGCCGATTTGAGCAAAATTCGAAACAGCCTCTGCAGGAGATAAAACGGCAAATAGGACGAATGAAATGAGAAATGCAGGCACAGTAGTCCAAGCCATATTTTTTATATGATCAAATAAATCCACCTTAACGATCATCGATGCCAGATTCGTTGTATCTGATAGCGGAGACATCTTATCCCCAAAGAAGGCACCTGAGATAACCGCTCCAGCCGTTAATGCTTCTGACAAGCCTAGAGCGGAGGATACGCTCATAAATGCAACGCCAATCGTTGCAGCTGTCGTCAATGAGCTGCCAATGCTTAGACCAATAATAGAGGACACGGCAAAAGCAATTGCATAGAAAAACTTCCCGTTCACAACTTCTAACGCTAAGTAAATAAAAGTTGGAATCGTTCCGCTTGCCATCCAGCTGCTAATTAACATGCCAATAAAGAAAAAAATAAAAATAGCCCCAAGACCGGATTTTGCTCCACTTGTAAGGCCATCCTCTAAATCTCTCATACTTATTTTCTTTAAAAGTCCAAAACCTATTAGACACATAATAGCCAAGACAATCGGTATATGAGGGACTACACCAGAAAAAATGATCGTACTGCTGATTCCACCTAATATTATGGCTGTAATGAAAAAAGCTTCCAAAGGCCTTAGAGTTATTGCTTGTTGTATACGTTCCATGATGTGACTCTCCTTTGTTTCCAAGAACATTTACACTTGAACGCTTTTTAGCACTAAAGTATAAATCATAATATTAATATAGTGTTTTTACAGCCTTATGTCAAGTTCATCATTTGTTTTATCCTGGGTTCCTACAAAATTATCATCATACTAGAAAAGTATTGTTTAGATCATAAAAAGAAAAACGGCTCCTTTAGCAAGCCGTTTTTCTTTTTATTTTTAATGCTCTGAATCCATAGGATTATACAATTTAACTTCTGGATTCTTTTCTTGGAACCAGCGAAGCGCGAAATCATTCTCGAATAAGAAAACTTTATGATCAAATCGATCATGGACAAGAAGGCTTCTTGAGCTTGAAAGATTTTCATTCACATTATCTCCATCTACCCAGCGAACAATTTTAGATCCAATTCTTTCCATAATGACTTCTGTGTTATATTCATTTTTCATTCGGTGTTCAAACACTTCAAATTGAAGCTGTCCAACAGCTCCTAAAAGTAAATCCTCGGTTTTAACGGTTTTATACAGCTGGATTGCTCCTTCTTGAACTAGCTGCTGAATCCCTTTGTGGAAATGTTTTTGTTTCATTACGTTTTTCGCATAAACCTTAACGAAAAGCTCTGGTGTAAATTGCGGAAGCCGTTCAAATTGGAATTGATCTTTTCCTGATGTTAACGTATCACCAATTTGATATGTTCCAGTATCATATATCCCGATAATATCTCCACTGACAGCTACATCTACTGTGCTCCTATCGTCTGCCATGAATTGGGTAGACTGAGCTAGTTTTATTTGCTTGCCTAGTCTAGGAATATTTACAGACATCCCGCGCTCAAATCGGCCAGAACAAATTCTAAGGAAAGCAATACGATCACGATGTGCAGGATTCATATTAGCTTGGATTTTAAAAATAAAGCCTGAAAAGCTTTCCGATAAAGGATCAATTTCTCCAGCAGTTGATTTTCGGGCTTGCGGAGGAGGTGCAAACTGCAGATAGGACTCTAAAAAAGTTTGTACCCCAAAGTTCGTTAAAGCACTTCCAAAGAAAACTGGAGTAAGCTCCCCCTCTTTCACTTTGTCAACAGAAAACTCGTTCCCAGCTTCATTTAAAAGCATAATCTCTTCGAGTGTTTGCTCATATAGACCTGATTCCTTTATAGTATGATCGCCATCAATTTCCCCATCTTCATTCAATGGAAGGAAGCGATCCTTCTCCTCAACACGGAATTGCTCAATTCGATTATTAAAACGATCGTAAATGCCAAGGAATTCTTTCCCCATTCCGATTGGCCAATTCATCGGATATGATTGAATACCCATTACTTCTTCAAGCTCTGCTAGAAGCTCTAATGGAGATCTTCCTTGCCGGTCCAGTTTATTAATAAAAGTAAAGATAGGAATGCCCCTCATTCGGCAAACTTTAAAAAGCTTTAATGTCTGCTCTTCTATCCCTTTTGCTGAATCAATAATCATTACTGCACTGTCAACAGCAGTTAATGTCCGGTACGTATCTTCACTGAAATCCTGATGTCCAGGTGTATCCAGGATATTAACACGTGCCCCGTTATAGTCAAATTGCATCACACTGGACGTAACGGATATTCCCCGCTGCTTCTCAATTTCCATCCAGTCACTTGTTGCATATTTTCCCGTCTTCTTTCCCTTTACGGTCCCAGCATCCCTAATGGCCCCTCCAAATAAAAGGAGCTTCTCAGTTAAGGTAGTTTTTCCTGCGTCCGGGTGAGATATAATAGCAAAAGTTCTGCGTGATAATACTTCCTCTTTTAATTTATTGCCCATGTAATTTCCTCACTGACTTTCAAATTTAATCGTACCTTTAATTTTATCATTTTTAAAAAACATATTGCAATACTGTATATTACACAAGACATTTTGCAAATGGTTTTAAAAATAGCTTTGAAGGCAAATTGTGTCTATAATTAAGTTATATTTTAGACTAAGAATATTTCTTTCTGGAGGTGATCCTGCTGGATTCGATTACTCATACTTTATTCGGACTTGCCTTGTATGGGACTGTTAATAAAGAGGAATTGGATAAAAATCATAAAAGAGCTTATCTTGTAACTGCGGTCGGTGCAAGTCTAATTCCTGACATTGATGTCATATCCAGGTTTTGGGATACAGAGGGCCTGTATCAAATGTGGCATCGAGGAATTACTCACTCTGTTTTCTTAACACCTTTTTGGGCCCTGTTTTTTTCACTCATTTGTTTGATCTTTTTTAAGATTAAAGATATGAAATTATTCCTGCTTGGATGGCTTGCAGTTTTTATACATGATACGAGCGATCTTTTTAATGCATGGGGAACTGGGTATTTAGAGCCGTTTTTCTCTAAAAGGATTACATTTGGGACGATCCCGATCGTAGATTTAGTATTTTGGGGAATTTTAGGAGTAGCTTTTATTTTTTCAAGAAAAGAGAAAATAAAGTCTCCTTATTATTTTAAGCTTGCCTGGGCATTCATTGCCTTACATCTAATTGTTCAAACAGCTCAAGGGTATATAATCTACAAACAATATGATGATCAATATGAGCAAGTGGCTCTTTCTGCCGGTTTTGTTCCATGGACCTTTTCTGTCATTACGATGAAGGATAATCAGGTGACTATTTTTCAAGACAATCTTTTGCAAGACAAAAAAGTTCAATATGTTCTTGAATCAGCAGCCGAAGCCGATTTAGACAAATTGTTTGATGAGCGTCCAGAAGCAAAAACTCTTTATGAATGGTCCCCATTCGTTGTTCTCGTAAACGATAAGGAGCGTCTCGGCTTATATGACCCGCGGTTTTATCGTAATGGACAATCATTTTTATTTGAATATATTGAGAAAAATGAAATAAGATGAGGGCTATAAAACCTCATCTTTGTTTTTCCACTAATTCCATTATTTCGCGAACCTATGATTGCCAATTACGGTTGTTACTTTTTTTGTTCTTAACCATTTACTGTCTGTTTTATCAGGATTAAAGAAAAATATTGAATCATCACCTTGTCCTTGAAGAGCTAAAGCTTCCATCACAGCCTTTTTAGAATCTTTATCAGAAGGCTCATTGATCGCTCCATTATCAACAGGCTGGAATTGTCTTTTTTGATATATAACATCTTTAATCTTATCCGGGAATCGGTCATCTTCTACCCGATTCAATACGACTAATGCGACTGCAACCTTTCCCTCATACGGCTCTCCTTTAGCCTCTGCATGTACAAGCCTCGCAAGGAGGTCTTTTTCAGCCCTTGAAATTGTTTTAGGTAAAATTAGCTTTTGACCAGGGTGAATCTTGTTCGACTTTAAATAATTTATTTCCTGTAACTCTATCTCAGATACTCCGTATTTCACTCCAATATTAAAAAGGGAATCGCCTTTTTGAACAGTATATATATCTACATGATCTAATGTTTCAGCATTAACATGTGTATCCTTAGATTGGATAAATTGGAATGAGAGCATCATGAATCCTGCTAGCATAGCTACTGCAAGTTTCTTCATTATATCTCCTCCTATTAGAAAAGCCTTATTTGTATGGTTGAAATTCTATGCAAGTTATGTGCCAACATATATAACCGTAACATACTTTAGTCCTAGTC
>NZ_JBALPC010000065.1:0-10256 GCF_036965225.1 Bacillus sp. JJ1474
ACCCCTCTTAACGACCTTAGACCATGGGTTTCTGTATCGAAGGGCGTTTTAAGCCTCTCTTAACGACCTTCAACCATGGGTTTCCAAATCGAAGGGCGTTATGAACCCCTCTTAACGACCTTCGACTAAAAGTTTCCGAATCGATGGGCGCCATATAACACTTCAAGACTCTATAATAACACAAGGAAACCTGCAGGGAATTTGCTAAATGCATCCATCCCCTGCAGGTTTTCAATTACACTTTTTTATCTCGGCCGCTCTGATGCTACAAATCCGAAGGACATGTGATCCTGAATTGGAATCCATGCACCGACTCCTTGGGATGTTACATTTTTAATAATAATCATTTTCTTATTTCCTTTTAGCATTAAATAGACTTCCCCGTAAGTGACCTTTCCTTTTTCGTTAATTGCTGGGGCGTAGCCGTATAGATAGCCCAATCTTTTTGGCGGGATATTGTATTTATGATCCTTTTTTGTTCCAGCTCCGATTATTGTTTCAAAGGAAAGTGGCAGGCCAGATTTATCCATTGCCTTTAAGAGCATCATTTTTTTGACATCTTCTGTGCTTGGTACCTTTGCAGTTAGGCCGCCTCTGACCACTTTCTGAGCTTCTTGAACGTAGTGAATCTGATAGGGCGCAATTCCCCCCCGGTTATCGAAGTAATTGGTGTTAATCTTTTGATACTCCCAATTCGGGGAAGTTTCGGATGACTCATAATTTAACGGCCATTGTCCAAGGTATATGATCGCCCGATACCCGATTGCAAATGGGGTGCTATTAACAGTCGTCTCATTTAACATCCGGATTAAATCTGGATTTTCAATTTTAACTTTAGACGTTTCAATTAAACTTTGTGTTAATTCACTTGGCTCCAGTTTGGGCATATGCTGTGCCGGGTTTGGATACGTATTTTCCTTTGTGATGGTCAAAACAGAGTTTGGAATTGCTATTATTTTTTGGGGTTGATTCGTTTTTTTCTCATCCATTAAACCCGCGGCTTCGTTCTGAAAAGATAGCATAAATATTAGACCTATGATAAAGATTGACATGTATTTTTTCATGGTGAGACTCCTTTCAACTCACTATCTCTTTCGTTTGTTTATAGTTTTTTCGGAGTTCAAGTATATTATCCATTTTGAAAAAAATTTTTTATCAGAACCCCCATGAGTGATTGCAATACAAAAAACAAATTCGTAATATTGATTTAATAATCTGAATATTTACAAATATCAAAATCCGATGTATAATAAACTTACTTTCAAATAAAAGGAGGGCCGCTAAGTCGATTCGCTACTAAAAAGGAGGATGACAGTTTATTAAAGTTTCATCATTCCAAAATAAAGGTTTTATGGTCCAGTAACAATATAAAGGCTGGTGGTAAATTCCTAAAAAGCGAGTAGATTTACATCCTTTTGCGAAAAATAATTGAACTTTAAAACGACTCTGGAGTCATTTCAGAGTCGTTTTTATGTTTTCCTATAATAAATAAAACCCTATCCCCATTATTAAATAGGCTGCAAGTAAAGTAGCTCCTTCAAACCAATTGGTTTCCCCATCATTTGAAATAATGATCATGAGGAGTGCAGAGGTCACCATTGTAATTAGCTCTGGCATCGAAAAAACTAACGGCATCGATACTGGGAACATTAAAGAAATTAATACAAGCAATGGTGCAACGAACATCGCCACTTGTAAGGTTGACCCTACAGCTATCTCAACAGCAATATCCATTTTATTTTTGTAAGCCATAATAATAGCTGAAGCATGCTCTGCAGCATTCCCTACTATAGCAACAATCACAACCCCAATAAATAATTCTGTCCAGCCAAAGGTTTCACCGACTGCCTGAAATGTGTGTACTAAATTTTCAGATACATAGGCAACAGCAATGGTTGCAAGAGCAAGAATAAGCAGCGCTTTTCCCTTTCCCCACTCAGGCTCTTCCTCGCCATGTCTATCTTCATTCACATTTTCTGTCTGATAAACACCGCGATGGGTAACTAGCTTGAAAAATAATGCTGCTAAATATAAAACAATTAATATAATCGAAATACCTACACTGAAATTAAGTGTATCGCTCTCTGACATCGTCATTGAAAATATTTCTGGGATGACAAATGCCACAATCACTCCAAACATAAGCAATCCTGAATTATGTCTTGCATCATACACATTGAAGGTCTGACGTTTATATTTTAAGCCCCCTATAAAAAATGATAAACCAGCGACTAAAAGAAGGTTTCCAAGCACTGATCCTGTTAAGGAAGCAAGCACTACTCCAACTAAGCCCTCCCTAAGAGCAAATATCGAGATAATTAATTCAACAGCATTTCCAAACGTGGCATTCAGCAAGCCTCCTATTCTCGGACCTGCAACAATCGCAAGGCTCTCAGTAGCCCTCCCCATAAAGCTTGCAAGAGCAATAATCGTCACGCAATAAATAATAAACATTAAAATACTGGACCAATGCATAAGTGTACCAATGACAGATAGAGGCACACCGATAAATACAAGTGCGGAAAAAATTTTGTTCATTCTTATAACTCATCCCTTCAAATAAGAATGTAAACTGACCTAATTATTTGGCACCGACCGATATATTTAGGTTTCTGACCGATATAATCATCAAACTAACCGATATATCTGGATACCGACCGATATATTGAAAATCTATAGGCTGACTTTCCCGAAAACAAAAAGCGCGTCACCATATCTTTCCCAAAAGAATGAAAAAAATGATTTTTATTGCCAAGAACTCTGATTGCATATACCATCATTATTGAGTCTTTATTTATTAATTTTATGCAGGAATTTCTGTCCAAAAGTTGAGGTTTTGAAAAAATGAAAAAAGAAAATATGCGTTTTTGGATTTTAGTTAGTATTGTTGCAATCTCGGGTTTTAGCCAAGGTATGCTGCTTCCGTTAATAGCCATTATCTTTGAAAATGAAGGAGTTTCTTCGAGCTTAAACGGATTAAATGCAACTGGGCTGTACATCGGAATTTTACTTGTGTCCCCTTTTATGGAATACCCGTTAAGAAAGTATGGGTATAAACCAGTCATTCTTTATGGCGGATTGATTGTTATTGTTTCTCTCATGCTATTCCCTGTTTGGAAATCCTTTTGGTTCTGGTTTTTCCTTCGTCTAATGATTGGAATTGGCGACCATGCTTTGCATTTCGGAACACAGACATGGATCACTTCTTTTTCACCAGAGCATAAAAGAGGCCGCAATATTTCCTTATATGGCTTGTTTTTTGGAGCTGGCTTCGCGGTAGGTCCTATGATGGCACCTTTGATTAAAATTAATGAAGCTCTTCCTTTTATTGTTTCATCCATCCTATGCCTCATTGCATGGTTATTTTTATTTATCTTAAAAAACGATTTCCCGGAACAAACGATTGAAGTAAATTCGTTTAAAGAAACAATGAAGAGATTTAATAAAGCAATCAAATACGGCTGGGTTGCCTTTCTCCCTGCATTTGGTTATGGATTTCTTGAATCATCTATAAATGGAAGCTTTCCTGTTTATGGGCTGAGAATTGGACTTGAGGTTACGAATGTTTCCATGCTCTTAACAGCATTTGCGATTGGCGCTATCGTATTTCAATTGCCGCTTGGATTATTAAGCGACAAGTATGGCAGAAGAAATATATTAATGATTATCCTTTTTACTGGATGTTTAAGCTTTATGACGGCTAGTTTTCTAGAAGAGATGATGATTGGATTAACGATTTGCTTATTCATTGCTGGTATGGTTGTCGGCTCCACTTTTTCCTTAGGGATCAGTTACATGGCTGATTTAACACCGAAAAATATGCTGCCAACAGGAAATTTACTTTGCGGTGTAGCATTTAGCATCGGAAGCTTGGCGGGACCATTTCTTGGCGGAGTTTTCATCCAGCATTTTAAGTCTTTCAGCTTCTTTCATATTATAAGCATGATGCTGTTCCTCATATTCTTAACGGTCGTCATTTTTGGGCAAAAACAAGTGGCCTCTGAGAAGGAATCTTATTCTCAGTAAGTAAAATAATAATAAATTAATAATTATTATAAAAAAAGGAACATATTCCTTCCCATTTCATACCCTATATAGTAAACTATGAATAACACTAGAAAACAACATTACACTACAATTTAAGTTTTGTGCTGTCGCCTTTGAGGCGGCAGCTTTCGTTGTTTTATAGGGGTATTGATGTTGATTATTTTTCTCAATTAGAAGCGCCCAATTGAAAAATAATATCATTAAGGGGAGGAAAAAAATGAGTACTGAAGTGAAAGCACTACTAGAAAGTCCGGTTAGCAAAAATGAAAGCCTTATAGAAAAAATAAAACCACATGCTGAATTAATGGCTGCTCTTTTTAGCGGTGTACTCATTGCTGCTGGATGGATATTGGATCGAAATGAGCTGGCAGCCCCATCAGTTGCAGCATACATCCTCGCTTTTATAATCGGCGGGTTTGCAAAAGCAAAAGAGGGAATCGAAGAAACCATTGCAAATAAAGAGCTGAATGTGGAAATGCTAATGGTTTTTGCGGCGATCGGGTCGGCTATTATTGGCTATTGGACGGAGGGTGCCATTCTTATCTTTATTTTTGCAGTAAGCGGTGCTCTTGAAACGTATACAATGAACAAAAGCCATAAGGAGATTTCCGCATTAATGGAGATTCAGCCTGAGGAAGCTTTGCGGGTTAATCGTGGCATCGAGGAAAAAATCCATGTATCGCAATTGCGTATTGGCGATCAAATTCTTGTTAAGCCAGGAGAACGTGTTCCTTCCGATGGAAAAATTATAAAAGGCCAATCTACTATCGATGAATCAGCAATTACTGGTGAGTCAATTCCTGTTACGAAAGGAAATGAAGATGCCGTCTTTGCTGGCACAGTTAATTTAAATGGTTCGATTACCGTGGAAATTACAAAACCAAACAGTGACACTCTTTTTCAAAAGATCATTCAGCTTGTACAATCTGCTCAAAGTGAAAAATCTCCTTCTCAGCTGTTCATTGAACGTTTTGAAGGCACTTATGTAAAAATTGTATTAGCCGTTGTTGTTCTGATGATGTTTGTCCCCCATTTCCTTTTAGGATGGAGCTGGACAGAAAGCTTTTATCGGGCCATGATTTTACTTGTTGTTGCTTCACCATGTGCCCTTGTTGCTTCTATTATGCCTGCCACCCTGTCAGCCATTTCAAATGGGGCGAGACACGGAATTCTTTTTAAAGGCGGCGTTCATTTAGAAAATTTAAGTCATGTAAAAGCCATTGCGTTTGACAAAACAGGCACCCTTACAAAGGGAAAACCAGAAGTGACAGATGTGGTTGTAGCTGAAGGGCTTTCCAAGGAAGAAATTTTAATTAAAGCTGCTTCTATTGAAAGTCACTCAACACATCCATTGGCTAATGCCATAGTGAAATATGCAAAGGGTCATTTATCTGAATCCCTTATCAGTCCGGAGAGTATTGAGGATGTTACCGGCTGGGGAGTAAAAGCCAATATTGACGGGGAAGAATGGAAAATTGGGAAAGCCGCTTTTGTTGGAATTGATGGGGCACAAAGCTTTAGTAATGGGGTCGCAGGGAAAATGGCCAGTGAGGGGAAAACGGTTGTTTTCGTACAAAAAGAAGGCGTTATTGCAGCCATTATTGCTCTGCAGGATGTAGTCCGCGAAGAAACTAGATTGGCGATCGATCAATTAAAAAACCAGGGCATCTACACAATTATGCTTACAGGTGATAGCAAAAACACGGGAATGGCTATCGCGAAGGATTCCCATGTTCATGATTATATAGCTGAATGCTTGCCGGAAAATAAGGTCGAGCATCTAAAAAAACTCCAAGAAACATACGGAACAGTTGGGATGGTTGGAGACGGAATAAACGATGCACCCGCATTGGCAACAGCTAATATCGGAATTGCGATGGGTGAAGGGACAGATGTGGCGCTGGAAACAGCGGATGTCGTCCTGATGAAAAATGATCTTCCCCGCATTGCAGAAGCCATCAAGCTTTCAAGAAAAATGAATGGAATCATTAAGCAAAATGTTATTTTCTCAATAACAGTCATCATGCTGTTAATCGCGTCCAACTTCCTGCAATTTGTTGATTTACCTTTTGGTGTCATCGCCCATGAAGGAAGCACGATTTTGGTTATCTTAAATAGCTTAAGGCTGTTGAAGTCATAGAAATGAAAGATCCCGGGCGCCCCCGGGATTTTTTTTCTTAATGATATCCATTTTGTCCGTTAGCTGAACCTGAAGTTTTCTGTTTTGGTTTGTTCTTACCTTTTTGCTTTGTTCCGCCGTCCTTCTTCGATTTCTTAGACATAAATATAAGCCTCCTTTTTAAAGACCAATATTATTTCCCCTGTCTTATTCTTTGAAGTTACCCACAATTTATTAAAGGAAACTATTAGCAATCTTCCTTTTTGTATTTACTGTATACAGCATTGATTTCTCCACCTAGAATAATGATGATTCCAGTTAAGTAAAACCAGATCATCAGGACAATAATGGCACCGATACTCCCATAAGTGGCTGAGTAATTACCAAAATTGCTCACATAATAGGAAAAAGCCAAGGAAGACAGCTCCCATCCCACCGTTGCAAAAATGGCACCTGGTATAACAGTAATACATTTTAGCTTTGTATTTGGTGCAATCCAGTATAAGCCAGTAAAAACAATGAAGAGGATGATTGAACTTACAAGCCAGCGTAGCGTATTCCAAATGGTCATAAACTCATCGGATAAGCCAAATTTAGCAAATAAATAAACACCAATAATTTTCCCGAAAACCGGAAGCAATAAAGCAATAACAAAGACAAACAGCATGGCAAAAGTAAAAAGAATAGCCATCCCTCTTGCTACAAGAAAGTGGCGGGTTTCTTTTACCTCATAGGCTTTATTAAAAGCGCGTACGATTGCATTAATCCCATTGGATGCTGACCAAATCGTGGCAATAATTCCAAAGGAAAGCAGCCCGCCATTTTTTTGGGAAAGCGCAATAATGTTAGTCTCAATTAGTTGCATACTATCCTTTGGCGCAAAATCACGAATAACTGCAAGAATATCTTCTTGGGTAATTGGCAAATAAGGAAGCAGCGATACTAAGAAAAGAAGTAAAGGAAATAGAGATAATAGGAAGAAGTAGGCTAATTGTGCCGAGAGCCCAAATAAATCATCTACCATCACTCTTTTCTTTATTTGCGAAAACAAATTCGAAAAGGCTCGTCCCATCCCATCACCTCTTAAGAGTATTAATTCACAATTTTAGTACTCTCCTCAACCTCATCTTTTTCAAAAAAAGCTTGCTTTGTATCTCCCATAAGCTCCACTACATCGGTTGTCGATTCCTTTAATTCATCCACTTTTTCCATAATAAAAGAAACCTCTGAGCTAACCTGTTCAAACGTTGATTGAATTTGATTAGTCATGTCCTTAATCTCACTTATAGCTTGTCCAGGATTTTTTACATAGTATGAAACTTCTTTTGTTGCTTTTTTACAATTAGCGGCAACCGATTCCCGGGTACTCCTATCAAGCAGGCTTAAAGCACCACCTGCAAGCGCTCCATATAATACGCCTTTCCAAAATAACGACTTCCCCATTCTAGTCACACTCACTTTCTTATATATTATGGTCTTTACGCAATTCTTTTAACAATTGTTCACAGCCTTTTCCAATAAGCTCGTACACCTCTTCAAAGTTCCCCGTAAAATATGGGTCAGGAACATTTTTATCTGTTGCCTCTTGAACTAAATCCAGCAACTTTATGACTCGGGCATTTGTTTCCTGGCTTTTCAGCTTTTCAATGTTTTGAACATTGGAAGCATCCATCGCGATGATGTAATTGAAATCTTGAAAATCATTCGTCTGAAATTGTCTCGCTTTCAGCCCCGCAGCAGAAATATTATATTTTTCTAAGATCTTTCTTGTCCCTTCATGCGGTGGCTGACCAATATGCCAATCGCCAGTCCCTGCAGAATCAACTTGAATTGTATGTTCTAACCCTTCCCTTTTTACTAAATCACGAAACATTGCTTCCGCCATAGGCGAGCGGCAAATATTCCCTAAACAAACAAATAATACGTTAATCATTATGTACACCCTCCTTGACAACATTTTCTTTCATATTTTGTTGTTGTGCAACTATATAAACCTTGAACTACTCAATGACCCCTACTTTTTTACCATGAACAGCCATTTTACCCTTCCATGGGTAATGAAACCTCCTTTCTTTTACCGCGAACAGTACTTTTTCCTTCCATCGGGTAATGGAACTTACTCTCTTTTACCGTGAACCTCTGATTTTCCTTTTCGCGGGCAATATGATAATAATTTTGAAAGGAACGGCTTGAATTAAGATCCCAATTATGGTTGACTTTTATTTCATAACATGGAAAGATGGGAATACTTGATAGAGTTGGCGGATAGATTTTTTTGAGGAGGAATTAGGGTGGACTTAGCACAGAAATCAGTAGAAAATGTGGAATACATGATTGAAAAAATTAAAGAAAAATTAAAGGTTTTAAACTTTGGAGCAATCAAGCCTTCCCATTTTGACGAGGAAATGTATGAGGAATTAAAGGATATTTATGATCTCGTCATGAAAAAGAACAGCTTCAGTCCGAACGAAATGCAGGCTTTGGCAGAAGAGCTTGGGAATTTGAGGAAAAACAAGTAATCGCTTAAGCAGCCGGTAGAGGCTGCTTTTATTTATTTGCTGAGCCAATATTTAACAACGCCTTTTCATTTTGCAAATTAATGGATAAAATATTTTTATAGATGCAGACTCGGAGGAAATCAAATATGAGAGAAATCAGTGTAGCTCAGCTTCTTGAATTAAAGTATGCTGTTCCAATTGATGTGAGATCACCTGGTGAATATGACGACTTCAAAATTCCTGGTGCAGTCAATGTCCCTTTATTTACGAATGAAGAACGAGCGATGATCGGAACTATTTATAAACAGGAAGGGTCAGATACGGCAAAGTGGCGGGCGATGGAGATCGTTTCTCCAAAGCTCCCTTCTATTTTAGGACAGATTAAAGCATTAATTGACGAAGGGAAACAACCCGTTGTTTATTGCTGGAGAGGCGGAATGCGCAGTAAATCGGTTGCTACCTTTCTATCCTTTGCAGGAATATCCATTCCTCGATTAGTCGGGGGATATCGGGCCTACCGGCAATATATATTAGAGGAAATACCTGGACTAATTCCTCCTCGGGCAGTAACCATACACGGCATGACAGGAGTAGGAAAAACTGAAGTACTGAAAAAGTTAAAGGAAAAAGGCATGCCTGTCATTGATTTAGAGGCAGCTGCCTGCCATCGCGGCTCCATCTTCGGATCATTTGGCTTATTCGAGGGCCATAATCAGAAAACCTTTGACTCCCTGCTCTTTCAAACATTAAGGGAAATAAAGGACTCTCCATTTTTCTTAGTAGAAGCCGAAAGTAAACGGGTCGGTAAGGTCGTTCAGCCTGATGAATTGCTGAACAAAAAACATCAAGGGTTTAATATTAACCTTCAAGCGTCATTATCATCACGAATCGAGCGGATTTATCGTGAGTATGTGAAGCCCTATCAACATGAACAGTGGTTTCACGATAATCTAATGGAGCGGTTAACGTATATTTATAAGCGAATAAAGAATTCAGACACCATAGCTGCTTTAAATGAGGCAGCTAGAAATCAAAACTATAAGTTAGTCATTCAAATTTTGTTAGAAGATTATTACGATCCTCGGTATGCCCACAAACAACTCGACTATGAAGGAGCGTTTCATCACATTGAAGCAGATGATACTGATTTAGCTGTTGAGGAAATTGTAAAAATACTAGACACAAAAAGTGCTCTCAGCAAAAGATAGGAGCACTTTTATTCTTTCTAGCGCCAACTCCAAGTTTACCTTCCGACTTGGCTGCTAAGCTAGATACTTTTATGCGAGATTATCCATTTAAAACATTAAATCAATTTGAGAATTTTTATCTTTTTTTGTAGGATAGATTTCGAAAGATTCTGGAATGAGTTGTGTTGAACGGTAGAGCAATTCAGATACAGTTACACTTTTATACCCGTTCTTGTCTAAATAATCCAAAATGTCATCTAATGCTTTAACTGTAGAACAGGTTTGAGTATATTCACTACCGTGCCAATCATGAAAAAGAATGATATTACCTGGCTTTACTACCTTTTTAATGTAATTGTACATTCGATTTGCCGGAGGATTTGCCCAATCTCGGGAATCTTGATC
>NZ_JBALPC010000066.1:0-56215 GCF_036965225.1 Bacillus sp. JJ1474
GTAGGACGTCGCTAGGCAAAAGTAAAGGACATCATATAGATGTCTTTTTTTGTTGTTGCTAAAAACGATTATGACGCTCTTTCGGAAGAAAATTTTAAGCTGATTGTAATTAAGAGAGGTTCAAAACGCCTTTCACGCAGAAAAGTAAAGGTCAAAGGTAGTAAAGAGAAGTTTAAAACACCCTTCACGAAGAAAAATAGGGCCCGAAGGTAGTTAAGCACCGTTCAAAACGCCCTTCGTGAAGAAAAGTAAAGGTCAAGGTAGATAAGGAAGGTCCATGGAACGCTTTTTCATAAGAATCCATCAAAAATGATCGCTATGAGTGCTTCATGGAACACATTTTGCTAAGAACTCACCGAAAACGCTCACTATAAAAGGTTCATGGGACGCATTTTGTTAAGGCTCCCTCAAAAACGCTCACCATAAGAGGTTCAGCGAATATGTGTTACAAATAAAAATTGCCGATGATTTTTCCCGGCTCCGGAAGGTTTGAAAATCGCAGAGATATAAAACCAAAATAAAAAGCCCCAAATGGAGCCTACATTATGAAAGTATTTCTGGATTTGTGACTTTTTTTAGCTGTTTTAAATAATATTTATATTTTGGATTACTTGTATCTGTAGAAATTAAATCACTTTCGCAATCTGTACAGATAAAAGAAGTGTATAGATGTATGCCTCTTAATTTTGTTTGCTCGCAAATGACACACTCTTCCCCTATATGCTTCTTTGCTAATAGCGAACTCAATAACTCCACCTCCATACACCAATTCTGTCCTAATTTACCGCATTGTATACAATCCTTTGAAAATTCGATTAAAAAGATTACTTGTTTACTAATGTATGTTAAAAGATGAATTTGGTTGTATGTCTTACTCAATTCTTTCCCATTGGCTTTTGTATTAGAAAGTATCGCAGTTCACTTCTATTTGGTAAAATAGATGGGATGATTAACAATATATTTGGTGATGATATATGAATCAAAATAAAATGCCTATATTTGACGCTTTAAAAGCACATATTGAACGTAGCCCTGTTTCCTTTCATGTTCCTGGACATAAATATGGAGGCCTTCTTCCTGATGAAGCAAAGGGGTATTTTCAGGAATTATTAAAGCTTGATGCAACAGAGCTTAATGGATTGGATGATCTTCACTCTCCAGAAGGGATTATTTTAGAAGCTGAAGAGCTGCTTGCCCATTTTTATGGAACGAAAAGAAGCTTTTTCTTAGTGAATGGCTCAACTGTTGGAAATTTGGCGATGATCATGGCTGCGATCGCAGAACATGATACCGTGCTTGTCCAAAGAAATTGCCACAAGTCAGTTTTAAATGGGGTACAGCTTATGAAGGCCCATCCTGTTTTTCTAGGTCCTGATTTTGATGAGGAATGGGGTGTCGCAGGAGGGGTATCTCTTCAAACAGTAAAAATGGCTGTGGATGAGTATCCGGAGGCTAAGGCCATTATTCTTACATATCCAAATTACTATGGGATGGCCAATGATATAGAGGAAATCATTCAATATTCTCATTCTAAAGGGATTCCCGTTTTAATTGATGAGGCACATGGTGCCCATTTTGCAGGAAACGAAATATTCCCACGGTCAGCTGTGCAATTAAAGGCTGATATAGTTGTTCAGTCAGCTCATAAAACACTTCCTGCAATGACAATGGGGGCTTATCTTCATTTTAATAGTGAAATTCTTTCAGAAAGAAAAGTCAGTGACTATCTTCAAATCCTGCAATCAAGCAGCCCCTCTTATCCCATTATGGCGTCATTAGATATGGCGAGGCACTATTTGGCTACTTATTCAAATGAGGATATGAACGATCTTTTTCAAAAGATAACTGAATTTAGAAGGAGATTGCAGCAAATAAGGGGCATTCAAGTACTAGATTATCGAAATGGCAAAGGAGATCCGCTCAAAATAACGATTCAATCCACCACATCATTGAGTGGATATGATTTGCAAAGATTGCTCGAAGGTACAGGAATTTATGCTGAAATGGCTGACCCCTATAATGTACTGCTTGTTTTTCCTTTATTAAAAAAGGATTTGGATTTTTCTATTGAAGAGATAATTAGGCGTTTTGAGACAGCTCTTCAATCTATCCCAAATACACAGAGGGACAATATAATAAGCAGCTTTGGTAAACCGAGAATTTCAAAGCTGAGCTTGAATGTGAAGCAGATGGCAAGCCTCACAAGCCAATCTATCCCCTTGGAAGAGGCAGTCGGTAAAATAGGTGCGCAATTGCTTATTCCTTATCCTCCTGGTATCCCACTATTATTTCCTGGGGAAAAAATTCAAACGGAAGATATAGATTTTATTAAATTACTGCTGAAAACAGGTGCCAGATTTCAAGGCGGAGATAGCTTGAAATCTGGAAGAATAGACATATTTCCCGAATAATTTAACTTCATTCAGCTGAAGTTTTCCACTTCTATAAGTGGGAGAAGAATGAAAAAAGGTATCAAATTCATTGGGGGTATTACTTCCGCTGAATGAAGTTAAGCCTCCGGCGGATGCCTCAGATTTTTTAGAGGAAATTATCGAGCAAGCTCGATAAAAATCTGGGCGCAATTTCGCCGAGGCGAAATTGATTATATTATGATTGAATCATCTTGGAGGTTAGCGATTTGAAAAAAGGTATTTTTATAACAATGGAGGGCCCTGATGGAGCTGGGAAAACAACCATCATTAACATGCTTGGCTCAAGATTAGAAGCAGAAGGCTATCAGGTTATGCAAACGAGAGAGCCAGGTGGGATTGATATTGCTGAGCAAATTCGAAATGTCATTCTGGACAAGAACAATACAAAAATGGATCCCCGTACCGAGGCCTTATTGTATGCGGCGGCACGAAGGCAGCATCTTGTTGAAAAAGTCATTCCAGCTCTTGAAAAAGGTTATGTTGTTTTATGCGATCGATTTATTGATAGCTCCCTAGCCTATCAAGGCTATGCTAGAGGATTAGGAATGGATGAAGTGTTTTCAATTAATCAATTTGCCATCGAAGGAATGATGCCGCAAATAACGTTCTATTTTGACATTGAACCAGAGGAAGGTCTTGAAAGAATCAACCGGCATAAGGAACGGGAAGTAAATCGTCTAGATCTTGAGAACTTAGAATTTCACCACAAAGTACGCGAGGGTTATTATAAGCTAATAAATAGTTATCCTGAACGGATTTATAAGATAGATGCTTCCCAATCAATCGAAATGGTGTATAAGGCAGCTGAAGAAAAGATAAAAGAGATAATCCATAGGGAAGAATAAATGAAGGAGGGTGACTATTTACATGTGTATCACCCTCTTTTTTGTACCTCAAAGTTTAGTCAATATGGATAAAACATGTTAGTTCTTTAAAAAATTGCTATAATGAATGTAGTAAGGCAATTTTAGAAAAGTGGAACAAATGAAAGGGGATGAGAGTATGAAACTAATATTAGCGGTTATTCAAGATCAAGACAGCAATAAATTAATGAATGCATTGGTAAATAATAATTTCCGGGCAACAAAGCTTGCAAGTACTGGCGGCTTTCTAAAATCAGGGAATACAACCTTCATGATCGGAACAGAGGATATTCGTGTTGACAGGGCATTGCAAATTATTAAAGAAAATTGCAAATCAAGAGACCAGCTAGTGGCCCCTATCTCTCCAATGGGAGGAAATGCAGATTCATATGTTCCATATCCAGTTGAGGTCGAGGTCGGAGGAGCAACCGTCTTTGTACTGCCAATTGAAAAATTCCAGCAGTTTTAATAGAATTTTATTATAAAGAATTAAAGTGGTGATGACAGTGGTCAAAACGTGGGAAGACCTAGAAAGCATTCAGCCTGTTGTTTTGAAAATGTTTAAAAATAGCATCTTAAAGGATAGGCTTGCCCACGCTTATTTGTTTGAAGGGATGAAAGGGACTGGCAAACGGGATGCCGGGAGTCTTTTAGCCAAAAGTGTTTTTTGCCACTCACCCATTCAAGGCTATATGCCTTGTGAGGATTGTGTAAATTGCAAAAGAATTAACAATGGGAATCACCCTGATGTTCATCTTGTTGAACCAGATGGTCTGTCCATTAAGAAGGCTCAAATCCAGACTCTTCAAGAGGAATTTTCGAAAACAGGTGTTGAATCTAGGAAGAAATTATATATGATAGTTCATGCTGATCGAATGACGGTAAATGCTGCCAATAGTTTGTTGAAGTTTCTTGAAGAACCACATCCTCATACAATGGCGATTTTAATGACAGAGCAGGCACAGAAAATACTTCCTACTATTCTTTCTCGCTGTCAAACTATTTCCTTTCAGACGTTATCACCTGAAAAAATGATTGAAAATCTTAAATTAAATGGAGTATCGCCACTGTTGGCCCCATTAATTGCCCAACTTACCAATAATATAGATGAGGCAATTGAGTATAGTCAGAATGATTGGTTTGTACAAGCACAAAAAATAGTGTTAAAATTATATGAAGTGCTTAAGAAAAGTCCTTTAGAGGCGATGGTAGCTCTCCAGGATGATTGGTTTAAGCATTTTAAAGAGAAAGAACAGTTAGATATAGGTCTTGATTTATTACTTCTAATCTTTAAGGATTTACTATATATACAGCTCGGCAAGGAAGGTCAAATTGTCTATCTAAATGAGAAAGCACGTTTAGAACAGTTTGCGTTGCATTCCTCTAGCAGACAAGTATCGGAGCAGATGACAGCAATTTTGGAAGCAAAGAGGAAATTGCATGCAAATATGAATCCGCAGCTGTTAATGGAACAGCTTGTGTTGAAATTGCAGGAGGGGTCTTCATTTGTATGATGTAGTAGGAGTCCGCTTTAAAAAAGCGGGCAAGATATATTATTTTGATCCCGGCGGGCTAGAGATAGAAAGGGATGACTTTGTCATTGTTGAAACAGTCCGTGGTGTGGAATATGGCAAGGTTGTCGTTCCACCGAAAAAAGTGGATGAGCATGATGTGGTTCTGCCCTTAAAAAAGGTTCTGCGAATCGCGGATCAAAAGGATAAAATGATTGTCGAAGAAAATAAGCAGGCTGCAAAAGAAGCTTATGAGGTTTGCAGTGAAAAAGTAAGTACTCATCATTTAGATATGAAACTAGTTGATGTTGAATATACATTTGACCGAAATAAAGTCATCTTTTACTTTACGGCTGATGGAAGAGTAGACTTCCGGGAGCTTGTAAAGGATCTTGCAGCGATTTTCCGTACAAGAATAGAATTGCGTCAAATAGGCGTTAGGGATGAAGCAAAAATGTTAGGCGGCATTGGCCCTTGTGGAAGAATGCTATGCTGTTCTACTTTTCTAGGCGACTTTGATCCAGTCTCCATTAAGATGGCAAAGGACCAGAATCTCTCCTTGAACCCAACGAAAATATCAGGCCTATGCGGACGTCTGATGTGCTGTTTGAAATATGAAAATGATGAATATGAGGAAGCAAAAGCCCAGCTTCCTGACCTTGGTGAGTGGATTCAAACACCTGAAGGTCCTGGCAAAGTAGTAGGATTAAATATTTTAGAACGGGTGCTGCAAGTGGATGTAACTGCTGCTGAACGCGTGCTTGAGTATACTTTAGAAGAATTAGTAAAACAGGGTGCTGTATCAGTTCAATCCACAGATTAATGAGGTGGAATACGTGGATAAAAAAGAAATCTTTGATTCAGTAAGTAATATGGAAGCCCAAATTGGACAGTTATATCAACAGCTAGGTGAGTTAAAGCAGCATTTGGCAGAAATACTAGAAGAGAATAATGCTTTAAAGCTGGAGAACGAGCATTTAAGACGCCGTTTGGAATTAACGACAGATAAAGGAAAGACGACAGTAAAAAAAGGGACGACAGCCACATCGCCAGTGGATTCCGCTGATTACAAAACAGCTGATATTGGAGAAGGCTACGATAATCTTGCCCGTCTTTATCAAGAAGGTTTTCACATATGTAACCTCCATTTTGGAAGCCCGCGAAAAGAAGGAGATTGCCTGTTTTGCTTATCTTTTCTTAATAAGAAATAATTTTTTGGCCTTCCTCTTAATGGGAAGGCTATTTTTTACATGTTAGCTTCACAAGGGACGTTTCGGCAGCATCATCATCGCACGAGTAAAAGCGTTACCTTTTAGGTGGAGCATCAACGCATTTTAAATAATATGGAGGAAAGAGAATGGATATTTTAAAAGGAGACGAGCGTTTAGATTATTTGCTTGCGGAAAATTTGCGTATTATTCAAAGCCCGACGGTGTTCTCCTTTTCACTTGACGCCGTTTTACTTGCCAGGTTTGTTCATGTGCCGATTCAAAAGGGTCGGTTAATCGATCTATGCAGTGGAAACGGTGTGATTCCGTTATTTTTGAGCATGAGATCAAAAGGCTCCATTGTAGGGGTTGAAATTCAGGAACGGCTTTTTGATATGGCAAAGAGAAGCATCGAATATAATCAATTGGAAGATCGGCTTCAGATGATACATGGGGATATTAAGGAGATGACAAAGGAGCTTGGATTTGGAAAGTTTGATGTTGTTACTTGTAACCCACCTTATTTTCCTACTCCCTCATCGGAAGAAATCAATGAGAACGAGCATTTAGCCATTGCCCGCCATGAAATTCTCTGTACACTGGAGGATGCGATAAAGGCTTCAAGCGACTTAGTCAAGCAGGGCGGAAAGGTAGCATTTGTTCATCGGCCGGGAAGGCTCTTAGATATTGTAACACTTATGAGAAAATATAAATTGGAACCAAAAAAGGTCCAATTTGTTTATCCGAAGCAAGGAAAGGAAGCAAATACATTATTAATAGAAGCAACTAAATACGGCAGTCCAGATTTAAAAATCTTGCCCCCATTAATTGTCTATCAGGATAATAATGAATATACCCCTGAAATAAGGAAGATTTTATATGGAGAATAATCATCTTTTCTATGTGCTGCAGTGCAGGGATTATACGTTGTATGCAGGCTACACGAATAATTTAGAAAAGCGGATAAAGCTTCACAATGAGGGAAAAGGGGCAAAATATACAAGGGGAAGAGGACCGGTCAAGCTTGTATTCTCAAAAGCGTACGATAATAAAAGTGATGCCTTAAAGGCAGAATATGAATTTAAGCAATGGCCGAAGAAAAAGAAAGAAGAATTTATAATTAAAAATAAAGAAAACAACTTCGGAAGTTAGAGAAATGTCTAGCTCCAGCGCCTACCCCCTCGAGGTCACAAGCCAATCCTCCCAGAAAGGTAAAAAACACCTTTCCGTGAGGCTCGTCTTGTGCTTGTCGGGGGTGATCAAGGCGCTTCCGCATTTCGTTGAGACGGGTGGTACATATGTGGCAGCAAAAAAGCTTTGATAAGGAAGACAGTAAGGGAATCCTGTATTTAGTTCCGACCCCCATTGGGAATTTAGAGGATATGAGCTTTCGGGCTATTCGTATTATGAAGGAAGCAGATTTTATTGCTGCTGAGGATACAAGAAATACGAAGAAGCTATGCAATTATTTTGAAATAGATACGCCGATCATCAGCTATCATGAACATAATAAAGCGGTGAGCGGGGAGAAATTATTAGAGAAATTAGCAGACGGAGCGAAGATTGCTCTTGTGAGTGATGCAGGGATGCCAACGATTTCTGATCCCGGCTACGAGCTGGTCACCGCTGCAGCCGCTGAAAAATTAACGGTCGTTCCGCTTCCAGGTGCGAATGCCGCTTTAACTGCACTCATTGCATCAGGACTTAATCCGCAGCCTTTCTATTTCTATGGATTTTTAGACCGGAAAAAGAAAACCAAAAGAAAAGAACTTGAGGAGCTTTCGAAAATTTCCGCCACTACGATTCTTTACGAAGCCCCACATCGTTTGAAAGAAACGCTTACACTTATTGAAGAGCAAATGGGGAATAGAAAGATTGTTCTTTGCCGCGAATTGACAAAGAAGTTTGAGGAGTTTATTCGCGGGACTGTGAAAGAGGTATTAGATTGGGCCACATCTGAAGAAATTAGAGGAGAATTTGTTCTGATCCTTGAGGGTTCATCAGAGAAAGAGCAAGAAGAGGGAGAAATTTGGTGGGAGGATTTATCCATTGAAGCTCATGTGGAACATTATATGAATGATAGCGGAATGAATAGTAAAGATGCGATAAAGCAAACAGCAGCCGACAGAGGCATGAATAAGAAAGAGGTTTACCATGCCTTTCATGTTAAATCAAATGATAACGAAGAGTAAAAAAAGAAGCTTCTCTATGCAGAGAAGCTTCTTTTTATTATTTTACAAGTTCAAATCTGTTTTGAATTTCACTTAATAATTGTTCAGCACCCTCACGGCTAACAATTAATTTTCCATTAGCTAATTGGATGTTATCGTCAGAAACTTCCCCAGTTACTAGGCAAGTCATATTTGGCTTGTACTTTTTAAGGATAATACGATCATCGTCTACGTAGATTTCTAAAGCATCCTTTTCAGCAATATCCAATGTACGTCTTAACTCGATAGGAATAACCACGCGACCTAGTTCATCAACTTTACGAACAATACCTGTAGATTTCATATAAAAATTCTCCTCCCAAATCTTAAAAAATATTTTTCTATTTATAGTTCTTTCGCCAATATNNTTTCCCAAATACGTCAATTACTTTATTTTTAATTTAATTAGAAGTTTTTACCTTATCCAATAAAGGTTATTACATCAAGGTTTACTGACATAACAGCAAATTTTAATGGTGGTTTAGTAAATATTTTAACTCTTTAGATATATTATTTTATTATTATCAAAAAAATAATATTCGACAAATATCAACAGTACTTACAGAATTCAACATAATAATATACGAGTGGAGATTTATATTTATTGGGATAAAAAAATAAATAATTTATTTAGTTAGGCAGTGTTCATTTCAGTTGAAGCAAAATATATAACTCTCACAGTTTTTAGGGCTCTAGCTTATCTATATTTGTTGCACAAATACTAAATATTAGGTATATTTTGATGGTATAAGAGGTTATGCTGACTTAATGAGTCGGTTTGCTCACATAGGTTCTAATTAATATAAGAAGCCTATATTTGGCACGTATTACAGTTTAATCTCGTCCATTGTAAGGTCGGGATTTTTTAGCTAAAAAGGAGGGGATATTGTGGGAGGTAAAAAAACGTTTTATCTTACTACACCTATTTATTATCCAAGCGGAAATTTACATATAGGCCACGCCTATACAACGGTAGCTGGCGATGCAATGGCTCGCTACAAGCGTTTGCGCGGATTTGATGTCATGTATTTGACTGGTACGGATGAGCATGGTCAAAAGATCCAGGAAAAAGCGGAGGAAAAAGGGGTTACATCCCAAAGCTATGTAGATGAAATTGTCGAAGGAATTCAAGTGCTTTGGAAAAAGCTTGATATATCCTATGATGATTTCATTCGCACAACACAGGATCGCCATAAGGAAGTTGTTCAAAAGATCTTTGCTCAATTATTAGAGCAAGGAGATATTTATCTTGGGGAATATGAAGGATGGTATTGTACACCATGCGAATCGTATTTCACAGAGCGCCAGCTGAAAGATGGGAACTGTCCGGACTGCGGAAGACCCGTTAACAAAGTAAAGGAAGAATCATATTTCTTTAAGGTAAGTAAATATGCTGATAGACTGCTGCAATATTACGAGGAGAATCCTTCGTTTATTCAGCCTGAATCTCGTAAAAATGAGATGATTAACAACTTTATTAAGCCAGGATTAGAAGATCTTGCTGTTTCTAGAACAACCTTTAATTGGGGAATTGAGGTTCCAGGCAATCCAAAGCATGTCATTTATGTGTGGATCGATGCCTTATCGAACTATATTACAGCTTTAGGCTACGGAACAGAGGATCCTTCCAAATACGAAAACTTCTGGCCGGCAGACGTGCATTTGGTAGGAAAAGAAATTGTTCGTTTCCATACGATTTATTGGCCAATTATGCTGATGGCTTTAGATTTGCCCCTACCTAAAAAAGTGTTTGCCCATGGCTGGTTATTAATGAAGGATGGCAAAATGTCCAAATCTAAAGGAAATGTAGTGGACCCTGTCACCTTAATTGACCGTTATGGTTTAGATGCATTGCGTTATTATTTATTGCGTGAAGTTCCATTTGGATCGGACGGTGTGTTTACACCGGAAGGCTTCGTAGAAAGAATTAATTTTGATCTTGCGAATGATTTAGGAAACTTGTTAAATCGGACGCTGGCAATGGTAGATAAGTATTTTGGCGGGGTTATTCCAAAATATAATGGCTCAAATAGTGAGTATGATCAGTCATTGCTTCAAGCAAATAAGGAAACGGTTAAGAAATATGAAGAGGCAATGGAGAATATGGAGTTTTCCGTAGCTTTATCGACCATTTGGCAATTAGTCAGCAAATCCAATAAATATATCGATGAAACACAGCCATGGACACTGGCAAAGGATGAGGCAAAGACTGCTGAACTTGAAAGTGTAATGGCACATTTAGCAGAGTCCTTAAGAAGAATTGCCATTCTTATACAGCCGTTCTTAACAAGAGCGCCAAAGGAAATATTTGCGCAACTGAATGTAAATGGAGACAGCTTTACGGCTTGGGAGAGCTTAGAAGGATTTGGTTTAATTCCTGAAGGGACAAAAATCGCCAAAGGAGACCCTATTTTCCCTCGTCTTGATTTAAATGAAGAGGTAGAATATATCAAAACAAAAATGCAAGGATCAGCACCAAAAGTGGAAGAAGTGAAACAAGAGGAAAAGCCTGACAGTGAAGAAATCACTATTGATGACTTTATGAAGGTTGACTTGCGGGTAGCACAGGTTATTCATGCAGAGCCAGTAAAAAAGGCAGATAAGCTGCTTAAGCTTCAGCTAGATTTAGGTTATGAAAAGCGGCAAGTCGTTTCTGGAATTGCTCAATTTTACAAACCAGAGGACCTTATTGGCAGGAAACTTATTTGCGTTACGAATTTAAAGCCTGTTAAGCTTCGTGGAGAGCTTTCAGAAGGAATGATCCTTGCCGGAAGCAAGGATGGAGAACTTTCACTAGCAACCATTGCTGAGTCGCTTCCATTAGGTGCAAGAGTAAAATAAATGTTTTATAACATAGAAATGTTTCACGTGTAACATTAGACGTAAAACATTTCTATGTTTTTCTTTTATAAAATAATATTTATTCACATAATTAACGATAATATCAATGATAAGAACGTAAAAAAGAGGATTTTGTTATTTTTCAATAATGAGTAAAAAATGGCAATACTATATTTGGAAAACTACCCGCTGATTGTATCAATTGTTACATATATGAAAGAAATGTTACTGAAATATAATTTATGTAAAAAGGGGAATTTTTGATGTTTTTCGACACCCACGCACATTTAAATGCCGAACAATATAATGATGATCTAAGAGAGGTTATTGACAGAGCATTGGAAGAAGGAGTTACCCGCATTGTCGTTGTTGGCTTTGATCGTCCAACCATTGAAAAGGCGATGGAACTGACAGAGCAATATGAATTTATTTACGCAAGTGTAGGCTGGCACCCGGTTGATGCCATTGATATGACTGATGAGGATCTCCAATGGATTGAGGAGCTCTCTAGCCACCCGAAGGTAGTAGCACTTGGTGAAATGGGGCTCGATTATTATTGGGATAAGTCTCCAAAGGACATTCAGAAGGCGGTTTTTAGAAAGCAAATTCAGCTGGCAAAAAAGGTAAAGCTGCCGATTATCATTCATAATCGGGATGCAACTGCTGATATTGTATCCATTTTGAAGGAAGAGGGAGCAGGGGAAGTCGGAGGAATCATGCATTGCTTTAGCGGCAGCCCGGAAACGGCCAAAGAATGTGTTGAAATGAATTTCTATATTTCACTTGGAGGGCCTGTTACCTTTAAAAATGCGAAGAAACCGAAGGAAGTAGCGGAAGTCATCCCAATGGACAAGCTATTAATCGAGACTGACTGCCCGTATTTAGCCCCTCATCCTTATCGCGGCAAGCGGAACGAGCCTAGCTATGTAAAACTGGTGGCAGAACAAATTGCTGAAATTAAAAATGTCTCAGTGGAAGAAGTAGCCAGAATAACAACAGAGAATGCTAAAAAAATATTCGGCATAATTTGATAAAGAATTTTGTCGATATTCTAGGGTACTTGTCCTTTTTTTTCCTAGTTCCAAAAAGTTCTACATTTCCTTGTCCCATCATAGGATAACCATGTCGATAAGTCTCTCTTTCCTTTCTCAAAAAGATTTTGCATAATAGGAAATACGTTTAGGAGAGGGTGGTGCTAAAATAAGGAAAGTGAAAGAGAGTTGACAAAACTGTAAGATAGTCTATATAATCACTCCGAGAGAAAAGGAGGCGTTTTTCATCGTATTTCAAAACATGAAAAACCTGTTTTCCGAGTCTTTGAGTAAGAAGAGAATTGTCATTATTACTACTAGTTTCATAGTTTTTGCAGCTGCTTTAGGCTTCTTTATATTCGAATCAACAAAGAAAACGGTGGCAATGACATTAGACGGTCAGGAAAAGGTCATTAAAACACATGCGGGAACAATTCAAGAACTTTTTAATGATTTAGACATTTCTTTACGCAAAGAGGACTATGTGTCGTTATCCCTTGACACGAAGGTGAAAAACAATTTAGAGATTGTTTGGGAGCCGGCAAAACAGGTTCACATTGTGAAAGACAACGAGAAGAAAACGATTTGGACAGTGTCCAAAACAGTAGAAGAGCTTTTGAAAGAACAGGAGATTACGATAACTGATCATGATAAGGTTCAGCCAAATCTCGAAGAGCCAATTAAAAATAAACTTGAAATAGTTGTCAATAAAGCTTTTGCATTAACATTGTCGGATGGCGGGAAAGAGCAACAGGTTTGGTCCACTTCGACTACGGTCGCTGACTTTTTATCACAGCAGGGGATTACGCTAAACGAACTAGATCGTATTGAACCCAAAGCGGATACGGTTGTCAAAAAAGACGACACCATTCAAATCATTCGAGTAGAAAAAGTCACCGATGTTGTGGAAGAACCAATTAAATTTGCTGTTGTAACGAAGAAGGACAGCAGCCTGGATAAAGGTTCCCAGAAAGTCGTTAATCAAGGCAAAGAGGGCTTATTAACGAAGGAATATGAAGTTGTATTAGAAAATGGCAAGGAAGTTTCAAGAAAATTATTAAACGAGAAAACCGTTCAGGAAAAACAGGATAAAGTGGTTGCTGTTGGTACGAAGCCGTTAGCTGTTAATGTGGTTGCATCCCGCGGCGAAACAGGCGGGAAGGAAATCTATGTGTCCTCGACCGCATATACGGCTCATTGTAACGGTTGCTCAGGCAAAACCGCGACAGGCATTAATCTGCGTGCAAATCCCGATGCGAAAGTGATTGCAGTAGATCCTAGAGTTATTCCTTTAGGCACGAAAGTTTATGTAGAGGGCTACGGGTATGCGATCGCTGCAGATACCGGTTCTGCCATTAAAGGAAACAAAATCGATGTGTTCTTTGCTACAAAGGGAGAAGCTTATCGCTGGGGACGCAGAACAGTAAAAATTAGAATCCTAAATTAATTTTTTGAAAGTGCAGGGGACCCCTAAATCCTCTGCATTTTTTCTTTTTTTCTTTCTTTCGACTTTTCATATATAATTAAAATCATTATTTAACCAATCATATATACAGACGAATAAGGTTACAAAAATGTTTCAATTTTTTCTCAAATATTTTATTTTTATTTTAAATGTCTCTAATGAAATACAGAGCAAGATAACAGGAGGATTTATGAAGATTAGGGAAATCATCGTGGTCGAAGGAAAGGATGATACGACTGCGATTAAAAACGCACTCGATGCGGATACGATTGAAACAAATGGTTCTGCCATTAATGATGAAACATTAGAAAAGATAAAGCTTGCTCAAGAGACAAGAGGGGTCATTGTATTTACTGATCCTGATTATCCGGGGAAAAAAATCCGCAATACAATTAAAGAACATGTCCCTGGCTGTAAGCATGCATTTATCGATAAAAAGGATGCTCTACATAAATACGGGAAGGGTGTTGGTGTCGAACATGCTTCTCCCGAGATGATTCGGCAAGCTCTTCGCGAGGCACACCTCATGCATGAAGAGGTGGAGGAGGTCATCACTCAAGAGGATTTACTTGCTGCAGGCCTAATTGGCGGCTCCGGAGCAAGGGAAAGAAGAGAGAAGCTAGGTAGGCTTTTAAAAATTGGATTTACAAATGGAAAGCAGCTACATAAAAGTTTAATGATGTTTCAAATTAGCAAAGAAGAGTTTGCGGTTGCCATCCAAGCGATCCGTCAGGAGGAAGAACATGCATAAAGATATAGCGACCCCGGTAAGAACCCGTGCCATACTTGAAAAATACGGATTTTCTTTTAAAAAGAGCTTAGGACAAAACTTTTTAATTGATACTAATATTCTCAGAAGAATTGTGGATCATGCCGAGTTAACGGAAAAATCAGCAGCGATTGAAATTGGCCCTGGGATTGGCGCTTTAACAGAACAGCTGGCGAAAAGAAGCAAAAAGGTAGTGGCCTTTGAAATTGACCAGCGGCTTTTGCCGATTTTACAAGAAACCCTTTCTCCTTATCCGAATACAAAGATCATTCATGAGGATGTACTGAAAGCGGATGTTAGAGGAATGATTGAAACAGAATTAGCGGGGATGGACGATATTATGGTTGTTGCCAATCTCCCCTATTACGTAACAACTCCGATTATTATGAAGCTGCTTGAGGACAAACTGCCAATCAGGGGAATTGTTTGTATGCTTCAGAAAGAGGTGGCAGATCGAATTTCTGCTAAGCCGGGAACAAAAGATTACGGTTCCCTTTCCATCGCGATTCAATACTATACAGAGGCTGAGACGGTTATGATTGTTCCAAAAACCGTATTTATTCCTCAGCCGAATGTCGATTCAGCTGTTATTCGTTTAACGAAAAGGGAGAAACCGGCTGTTTCCGTCCAGAATGAGGAATTCTTTTTTCAAATTATTAGGGCCAGCTTTGCGCAAAGGCGGAAAACCTTATTAAATAACTTAACAAGTTATTTGCCGGATGGGAAACAAAAGAAGGAAGACATTCTTGCTGCATTAGAGCAAGCAGAAATCGAGCCTGGCCGTAGAGGGGAAACCTTATCTATTGAGGAGTTTGCCCGGTTAAGTGACAAATTAGCTGCAATATTTTCTTAAGGCTCACCATGTGTGAGCCTTTTTCTATGGAATGAATAGCTTATGGTGAGCGTTAGGAGGTTCTTCTGCCAAAAAATCGTGTTATGAACGGGTCATGGCGAGGGTTTGAATGGCCTTCAGCTGAAAACGAGTGTCATGGACGGCTCATGCCGAGGGTAAAAACCCCTTTTGCTGAAAACGCTTGTCATGGACCTCTCATGGTAAGGGATTAAGGCACGCCTACAGAAAACACGTGTCATGAACAACTCATAGTGAGCGTTAAAAACTTTATTTATAGATAAATACAGCACATGTTTTTAAACCGATGCATAATTTATGAGAGAACTAGACTATATTCTTTAGAAGGCCCTCCTGAAATGGCAGCTTTTCGATGCCATATGTAGGCTTGATGGGGCTAATTGGAGTGACTTTAGTTGAACATAAACATTATGGATATTGTCGGGAGGGTTTCTTACCATTGTGATATTCTGTTTCGGGTCATCGATTTTCGGGAACAGAATGGGCAAAAATATGCCATCCTTTATGGGGAAGACATTCGGCTAATTGCAGACGCGCCTATTGAGGACTTAATTACAATTAGTCCATCGACAAGGGCAAAGATTGCTGAGGAGTATCATTCCATGGAAGAGCAGTCTCTCCAGCTATTCCGTCAGGATGTCGAGCTGATCAAGCAAAAACAAGAGTATGAAGCCACAGACGGCTACAGCAAATCATTGAGCTATTTTCAAATGCCTGGAAGAGTCCTTCACCTTGATGGGGATCCGGCTTATTTAGAAAAATGCTTAAATTTATATGAAAAAATAGGTGTCCCAGTGACGGGCATTCATTGCAATGAAAAGGAAATGCCGCTGAGGATTGGGCAGCTTATTGACTACTATAGACCAGATATTCTTGTGGTCACCGGCCATGATGCCTATTCAAAGGCAAAGGGGAAAAAATCAGATATTAACGCCTATCGCCATTCTAAACAATTTGCACAAACGGTTAGAGAAGCAAGAAAGAAGGTCCCTCATTTAGATCAGCTAGTCATTTTTGCAGGCGCATGCCAGTCTCATTTTGAATCCATCATCCTAGCAGGCGCTAATTTTGCCAGCTCCCCTTATAGAGTGAATATACATGCGCTAGATCCGGTATATATAGTGGCAAAAGTTAGTTTTACTCCTTTTATGGAGCGAATAAATGTATGGGATGTTTTACGAAATACACTAACAGGAGAAAAGGGCCTGGGCGGAATAGAAACAAAAGGAGTTTTGAGAACAGGAATGCCATTTAATAGTGAACATCATAATGAGTCCTAAATGATAAACCGTTCTTACTCGAGGCGGTTTGTTTTTTTGTAGAAAAAGTTGGCATATTTCTTTGGAAATAGCGTACATATTCTAAGATGAATAAGGATAAGCTAAAAATGTTGAAAAATAGAAGAAATTGTGGACGAAAATATATTGACAATCTTTTTTAAAGACTGTTATAATTTATATTTTTATTTGACTCCACTGTGTCAGTGTGATATACTTAACATAGTGAGGTGGAACGAATGGCAAAAACATTATTGGATATCAAAAAAGCTCTTGATTCAAACCTTGGGAAAAGATTATTGCTCAAGGCTAATGGTGGAAGAAGGAAGACGATTGAGCGTTCAGGTGTTTTAGCAGAAACGTACCCTTCTGTATTTGTGATTGAGCTGGATCAGGATGAAAATGCGTTTGAACGTGTATCCTACAGCTACGCAGATGTTCTAACAGAAACTGTTCAAATTACATTCTACGAAGATACAACAGGACGAGTTGCTTTAAATTAATATAAATTTTTTTTGCTTCAAAGCGGCGAACGAATGTTTGTCGCTGTTTTTTTGTAAAAAAACGATTTAACTCTTATGAATAAACATTGAACGTTCATACTATAATTACCGCAGTGTGAAAGGAGATGTTAATCATAGGCAGGCGAAAAGGGATTATGACAGAAGGCTTTAAAGAGGAGCTAGCAAAGGAACTTGGCTTTTATGATGTTGTGCAAAGAGAAGGCTGGGGCGGTATTAAAGCGAAGGATGCTGGAAATATGGTTAAACGAGCAGTTGAAATTGCACAGCAAAGCCTAAAGAATAATCGGTAACCTTTTGAAGCTTAACATAAACTGTATATAAAACAGATCGTGATTAATAGCGAAATGGATTTACTGCGGTGTGCCGGGGCTAATGCTCCGGCACTTTTTTATAGAAATTTAGACAAAAAGAACAACTTTTTATGAAGAAAGTCTAATCAGGACGTCTTACTTTTGTTGTTTTGTGGTAAAATAGGACAAAAAATGGAGACGTTTTGTCAAAGTAGGTGAAGATGTTGAAGCTTTTAGTAAAGGCACCGGCTAAAATTAATTTATCTTTGGATGTCTTGCATAAACGTGTGGACGGCTATCATGAAGTTGAAATGATAATGACAACCATTGATCTAGCCGATCGCCTTGAATTAACTTTATTAGAGCAAGAGGATATCAAGATCATTTCCCATAACCGTTTTGTACCGGATGATCAGCGAAATCTTGCTTACCAAGCGGCACTTCTTTTAAAAGAGCGGTTTCAGGTGAAAAAGGGAGTCGCCATTACAATTGAAAAAGCCATCCCAGTCGCTGCAGGGCTTGCTGGAGGGAGCAGTGATGCTGCTGCTGTATTAAGAGGGCTGAATAAGCTATGGGATCTTGGATTAAGTTTAGATGAACTCGCTGTGATTGGAGCGGAAATTGGCTCGGATGTTTCATTCTGCGTTTACGGAGGAACGGCCCTTGCTACTGGAAGAGGGGAAGTAATTAAAGAACTTCCTGCCGCGCCGACTTGCTGGGTCATACTGGCTAAACCCTTTATCGGGGTGTCAACAGCAGATGTGTATCGAAGACTTCAATTAGATGGAGTGAATCATCCGAAAACAAAAGAAATGATTCAGGCAATAGAAGCCGGAAGTTATGAACAGGTTTGCGGTCTAGTTGGAAATGTGCTAGAAGACGTTACCTTCCGGCTGCATCCTGAGGTAGCACAAATTAAAGAGCAAATAAGAAGATTTGGTGCAGATGCTGTTTTGATGAGCGGCAGTGGGCCGACTGTATTCGGACTTGTTCGCCATGACTCTAGAATGCAGCGAATTTATAATGGTTTGAGAGGCTTCTGTGATCAGGTATTCGCAGTAAGAATGCTTGGAGAACGACATAGACTTGATTAAATCCGGATAATGGTGATATATTAACAATAAAATATTCGGATTTGGGGGTCCTATGATGAAGTTTCGTCGAAGTGAGCGTTTAATTGATATGACGAATTATTTATTAGAACATCCAAGACAATTGGTTTCATTAACTTATTTCTCAGAAAGATATAAATCAGCTAAGTCCTCCATCAGTGAAGATTTAGCGATTATTAAGGATACATTTGAACAACGGGGAATTGGAACGTTACAAACGGTTCCGGGTGCAGCAGGCGGTGTGAAATTTCATGTCAAAGTATCGAATGAGGAAGCAAAATCATTCATATCGGAGCTTTGTGAGTTAATTGCCAGTCCTGATCGGTTATTACCTGGTGGCTATTTATACATGACAGATATAATAGGAAATCCTTCTATTGTGAATCGGGTCGGGCGTTTATTTGCTTCTGCTTTTGAGGAAACACCCATTGATGTTGTCATGACTGTAGCAACGAAGGGAATTTCTTTAGCTTATGCAGTAGCCAATTATTTAAATGTCCCTGTTGTCATCGTTAGAAAGGACAGTAAAGTCACAGAAGGCTCAACGGTCAGTATTAATTATGTATCTGGCTCATCCAGAAGACTATCAACGATGATGCTTTCAAAGAGAAGCTTGGCAGAAGGTTCTAGAGTGCTTATTGTCGATGACTTCATGAGGGGTGGAGGCACCATCAATGGAATGGTCAGCATGCTTGAGGAATTTAAAGCCTATGTTGCAGGCATAGCTGTTTTAGTGGAAGCAGAAAAGTCAGAGGAACGTCTCGTGGATGAATATTTATCTCTTCTGCGATTATCAGATGTTGATGAAAAGGAAAAGAAGATCAATGTGAATGAAGGTAATTATTTTAAAAAATAAATGATTATCAAATTATATTTGAGGGGGATACAAATATGAAATATGTTCAAACTGCAAGTGCACCAGCCGCAATTGGTCCATATTCACAAGGAATCATCGTAAACAACTTATTTTACAGCTCAGGTCAAATTCCGTTAACGGCTGAGGGTGTCCTAGTGGAAGGAGACGTTATCGCTCAGACTCATCAAGTGTTCAAAAATCTGCAGGCTGTACTTGAGGAGGCAGGCGCGTCTTTAGAAACAGTCGTGAAGGCAACCGTATTTATTAAAAATATGGACGACTTTGGTGCAATTAATGAAGTATACGGAGAATACTTCCATACCCATAAGCCTGCACGCTCTTGTGTAGAAGTTGCTCGATTGCCTAAGGATGTTTTAATAGAAATCGAAGTAGTAGCTCTTGTAAAATAGCAGGTAAAATAAAAAACAAGCTCGTTGAATTCGCGAGCTTGTTTTTTTATAGGTATAAAGCTTCGTAGTTCAGACGCTTTTACTATTTATTGTATAATTTTTGGTAGAATAGTCATAATGGATATGGGGTAATAAATAGAACTTCATCATTTGGAATAAAAGATTCTAAAAATTTTTTCGATTCAAGCAGGAAAAACTGAGTATATGTGGAATTAAATAGAGTAAGATGTGTATCTTTTAGCAAAGGTGGTGAACAGAATGGAAGTAACTGACGTAAGATTGCGCCGCGTTAATACAGATGGCCGAATGAGGGCGATTGCCTCTATTACTTTAGATCATGAATTTGTTGTTCACGATATTCGAGTAATTGATGGGAATAATGGATTATTTGTTGCAATGCCTAGCAAACGTACTCCGGATGGCGAGTTTAGGGATATTGCTCACCCTATTAACTCAGGAACACGGGGGAAAATCCAAGAGGCTGTATTATCAGAATACCACCGTTTAGGTGAATTAGAAGTTGAATTTGAAGAAGCAGGAGCTTCCTAATAATAAACAACTAGAGCCTACTTCATAAGTAAGGCTCTTTTTTGTTATTCGATTGTGTATAGCACTCCTCTCCTAATTCCCCATTACTCTTCATTTCAAACCTATCATTTTTATGAAAAAGCTCTGCGATTATGCTGTCTTTACCCACCTTCCTTCCTTCAAATGGAAATAATTCAATCATTATCATGTAAAAAATATGTAGTTTTTTGTCATTCCTTGAAATATGACCGTTTATAAGATATATTTTTAATGGACAAAAAGGTTGTAAGAAAGAAAAATGCGGATGGAATTAACATCTAATATATTCGTAAATAAGTGAGTGAACCAATATAATGATAAAGGAGTATTGGGGCTTCACGCTGCCTTAATTTGTTCTGAAGGCGCTTGCGCTTTTCTAGAAATGGGCGATATTATATATTTCACTTGAAATGGGGGCCTGTCTGTGTATAATCGTTATGCGGTCATTTTAGCCGCGGGCCAAGGGACGAGAATGAAGTCTAAGCTTTATAAAGTCCTGCATCCTGTGTGTGGAAAGCCGATGGTTCAACATGTGGTTGATCAAGTTTCAAAGCTTAATATAGAGGAAATTGTAACGATCATTGGTCATGGGGCGGAATTGGTACAGGCACAACTCGGTGACAACATTAAGTATGCACTGCAGAAGGAACAGCTAGGTACGGCTCATGCTGTCATGCAGGCAAAGGAAATGCTTGATGGGAAAGAAGGCGTTACGATTGTCGTTTGTGGAGATACTCCGCTTATCGCACATGAAACAATGGAGGCACTCTATAAACACCACGAGGACAAAGGCGCTAAAGCAACGGTACTGACTGCTTGGGCCGACAATCCTGCTGGCTATGGACGCATCGTCCGAAATGAAAGCGGACATGTCGAGAAGATAGTCGAGCATAAAGACGCGACAGAAGAAGAACGAAAGATTCAAGAGATCAATACGGGTACTTATTGTTTTGATAATCAAGCTTTATTTCAAGCCTTAAGCCTGGTAAGCAATGATAATGTCCAGGGCGAATATTATTTGCCGGATGTCATTGAGATTTTGAAAAATGAAGGAGCCCCTATTGCAGCTTTCCAAACCGCTGAATTTGAGGAGACTCTTGGTGTGAATGACAGGGTTGCTCTTTCTGAGGCGGAACGATTGATGAGAAAGAGAATAAATGAGTTCCACATGCGAAATGGCGTGTCAATCATTGATCCATCCAATACGTATATTGATTCCGATATATCGATAGGAATGGATACGATCATATACCCTGGCACGATTCTTTCTGGCAAAACAGCGATCGGATCTAATTGTGTCATTGGTCCTCATAGTGAGATTTCAGATTGTACGGTTGGTGATCATACCACGATCCGGCAATCTGCAGCTTTTGACAGTCAAATTGGTTCTGATGTCCAAATTGGGCCATTTGCTCATATCCGTCCGAAATCTGACATTCATGGGCATGTGAAAATTGGAAACTTTGTTGAAGTGAAAAAAGCTGTTTTCGGTGAAGGAAGCAAGGCATCTCATTTAAGCTATATAGGGGATGCTGAAGTCGGCCGCGATGTAAATATTGGTTGCGGCACGATTACAGTCAACTACGATGGGAAAAATAAATTCCTGACGAAGATAGAAGATGGAGTTTTCGTAGGCTGCAATTCTAATCTCGTGGCACCAGTAACCATTGGGGAAAATGCCTATGTTGCAGCGGGCTCAACGATAACAGAGGATGTTCCTGGAGGGGCTTTATCCATCGCAAGGGCGCGTCAAGTAAATAAAGAGAATTATGCAGAAAAACTAAACGGCAAGAAATAATTCAGGTGGAGGCTTAACATGTCTAATCAATATTTAGATCCAAATTTAAAGGTTTTTAGTCTTAATTCTAACCGTGAATTGGCAAAAGAAATTGCTAATGTTATCGGAGTAGAGCTTGGAAAATGTTCAGTGCAGCGTTTTAGCGATGGAGAAATTACAATTAATATCGAAGAAAGCATTCGTGGATGTGATGTTTATGTGATTCAATCTACAAGCTCTCCAGTGAATGAACATTTAATGGAGCTCCTCATTATGATTGATGCCCTAAAACGTGCATCGGCAAAAACGATTAATATTGTTATGCCTTATTATGGGTATGCACGTCAAGATCGTAAAGCTAGAGCCCGTGAACCAATTACGGCAAAGCTTGTCGCAAACTTACTTGAAACAGCAGGTGCAACACGTGTTATTACACTTGACTTGCATGCTCCGCAAATTCAAGGTTTCTTCGACATTCCAATTGATCATTTAATGGGTGTTCCGATTCTTTCTGATTACTTTAAAGATAAAGCTATGAATAACGATGTTGTTATCGTATCACCAGACCATGGCGGTGTAACCAGAGCAAGAAAGCTTGCTGAACGATTAAAAGCTCCGATTGCCATTATTGATAAGCGCCGTCCGAAGCCGAATGTAGCGGAAATTATGAATATTGTTGGACATATTGATGGAAAAGTAGCTATCTTGATTGATGATATTATTGATACTGCTGGAACGATCACATTAGCTGCAAATGCACTTGTTGAACATGGTGCGTCTGAAGTGTATGCATGCTGTACACATCCAGTATTATCAGGCCCGGCCATTGAGAGAATCCAAAACTCCTCAATTAAAGAGTTAGTTGTGACGAATTCAATCGCCCTTCCAGAAGAAAAGAGAACGGAGAAAATAGTTCAGCTTTCAGTTGCGCCTCTTATTGGAGAAGCAATCATCCGTGTACATGAGGAGCAATCTGTAAGCACACTATTTGATTGATTTAAATATTATTAACAATAGACAGGCATGCTAAATAGCATGCCTGTCTTTATTTGCTCCACAATGTTATACTAAATATTGTTAGAAGGTTTAGACTCCCCCCATTTAGGGCATTTTTTATATAGAGTCTTGATTAATGTAATAAGGAAAGGGGACCTACTTATGACAACTGTTTTACAAGCAAAGGAAAGAAAGGAATTTCGCGGCTCGGTCTTAACGCGTATTCGACAAGAAGGGAATATTCCTGCTGTGGTCTATGGGGCCAAGATTGAAAGTCAATCGATTTATTTTAATGAGAAGGATTTCACGAAAGTAATCCGTCAAGTGGGCAGGAATGGCGTCATTTCATTGGATTTAAGCGGTAAGAAGCATAATGTAGTGTTAAGTGACTATCAGGCAGACCCGATAAAAAATGAGATTATTCATGTTGACTTTCTTGCAGTAGATATGAACCAAGAAATAACTGCTAATGTCCGTATTGCTCTTACTGGAGATGCAGCAGGAGTGAAGGACGGTGGTGTTATGCAGCAGGCTTTACATGAAGTTTCTGTTACAGCTACGCCGGATAACATCCCTCAATCTGTTGATGTCGATGTAACTAGTCTTCAGGTTAATGAAACGTTAACAATTGGTGATATAAAAACAAACCTCAGCTATGAGATCAATAATGAGGAAGAGGAAGTCATTGCTTCTATTCTTCCACCTAGACAAGAAGAAGAAATTCATAGCGGTGAACAGCAGGCTGGTGGAACTCCGGAAAATGAAGAAGGCAGAGAAACTAAGGCTAGTGAATAATAAAGGTTAAAATAGATGAGTTCCTTGCAATGAATAAGGGGCTGACCCGAAAAATGATTGGTCAGCCCTATTTTCACGTTCAGTGCTCTGTGCTTTTTATAATAAGAGGTGGAATCATGAAACTAATAGTAGGGCTAGGGAACCCTGGGAAGCAGTATGAGAAAACAAGGCATAATATTGGTTTTGAGGTCATTGATGCACTTTCAGAGAAGTTTAATATCCCTCTTGACCAGGCGAAATTCCAGGGGGTTTATGGAGTGGGCCATGTAAATGGGGAAAAGGTATATTTATTAAAGCCGCTTACATATATGAACCTTTCAGGTGAATCTATTGTTCCGTTAATGGATTATTTCGAAATTGACAATGATGAGCTTGTAGTTATCTATGATGATCTAGATCTCCCGGTTGGGAAGATCCGGTTAAGGCAAAAGGGCAGTGCTGGAGGGCATAATGGAATCAAGTCCACCATCGCACATTTGGGTACACAAGAGTTTAACAGAATAAGAGTTGGAATTGACAGGCCGTCGAGCGGGATGAAAGTGTCTGACTATGTGTTAGGGCGCTTTTCAAAAGAAGAGCAGGAGCAAATGGGTGAAGTCATCAAAAGATGTTCAGATGCCTGTGAGGAATGGATCTCTAAGCCGTTTTTACAAATCATGAATGAATTTAATCAATAATTCCTCATATATCTCTACTTTTTTCATAAGATAGTATATCATTCTTATTATGCTGTATAAGCTATTGCCGAATGAATAAGTTCCTTTAGAAACGATCATACTATTGATACTGAGTGTATAATAGGAGGAACAGGCATGGCTATACATTATCATTGCCGCCATTGTGGAGTGGAGATTGGTACGATAGAAGATACCGACATCCACACGGAGCAATTAGGCTTTCATTTATTAAATCATGAGGAACGTCAAGAGATGATTGCGTACGATATGGCGGGCAATCTTCAGGTAAAGGCAATTTGCGAGGATTGTCATGAATTACTACAGAGAAATCCGGAATACCATCAGCATGATTTTCTAATTCAATAACAGGCTTTGGACATCCATCCAAAGCATTTTTCTATTTAATTCAAAAATGCGGAGAACGCTTTGAATAAAAAAGGAACGCAGACTAAGAACGCCACGTCCTGTGGCAACGTCTGCATGACCCGCATCCACGGGCCTCATTCTTCTTAAGAAAGGGAGGGTAGTCATATGAAAGGACTCAAGAATATGATTAGTGGGCAAGATGATCTGCAATCCGTCTTGTCTGGAATTAAGGAAGGGCTTAAGGAGCAGTTAATATCAGGCTTATCCGGTTCTGCAAGGACTTTATTTCTATCATCTGTCTATGAGCAAACACGAAGGCCGGTATTAATCATTACACATAATCTTCTGCAGGCGCAAAAGCTTTATGATGATATCGTTCATCTCGTTAAGGAATCAGAAGTGTTTTTATATCCGGCTAATGAATTAATTGCCGCTGAAATTAGTATTGCCAGCCCAGAATTAAAGGCACAGCGAATCGAAGTGTTAAATTATTGGAGTAAAAGTAAAAATGGAATATTAATTGCACCAATGGCAGCCTTAAGGAAAATTCTTCCACCAGCCTCTCTCTGGAGAAAAAGTCAGCTTACCTTAAAGATAGGAGATGAACTTCAGGAGGAGCAGCTTCTAACATTCGTCCAAATGGGCTACTCGCGTGTGAGCATGGTTTCGTCTCCCGGTGAGTTTAGTGTAAGAGGCGGAATTATTGATATCTATCCATTAACAGAATCCGATCCCATTCGAATTGAATTATTTGATACAGAAGTAGATTCTATTCGATCGTTTTCATTGGAAGATCAACGGTCCAAGGAAAAAATATCTGAAGTTACAATTGGTCCCGCAACTGAATATCCATTAACAGTTGAGCACTTTCAGAAAATGATTGAAAAGATTGAAGCGGGATTAGGCATAAGCCTAAAGAAGTTAAAGGATGAAAAAGTAAAAACATTGCTCACACAGAACATCGGATACGAGCTTGAGCAATTAAGAATGGGGAGCAAGCCTAACCAGCTATTTAAGTATCTCTCTTTTGCATATGAAAAAGAAAATAGTTTAGTAGACTATCTTCCAGAAAATGCGCTGATTTTCATCGATGAAATTAGCAGAGTTCAAGAAATGAATGACTCTCTTGAAAAGGAAGAGGCCGAGTGGTATACAAGTCTATTAGGTGAGGGGCAAATGATTCATGATGTGAAAATATCCCATAATTTAAAGGGGTTTTTACAGCAAAAGAAACAGCCGCTCATTTATTTGTCATTGTTTCTAAGACATATCCCAAATACGAATCCGCAAAATATTATTAATATTTCCTGTAAACAAATGCAAAACTTCCACGGTCAAATGAATGTCCTCAAAGGGGAAATTGAACGATGGAGAAAAGGAAATTACACGGTCATCTTTTTAGGCTCTGATGAAGAAAGAGTGAAGAAGCTTCAAAGAGTTTTGGAAGACTATGAAATCGAAGCATTCTATATCAAGAATGATCAGCCTCTCCTTTTAGGAAAGGTTCAAATTATGGCAGGTGGTTTGTTAACTGGATTCGAGCTACCAAGCCAAAGATTTGCGGTCATTACAGAAGAAGAGCTTTTTAATAAAAGAACGAAAAAGCAGACCCGCCGTCAAAAGCTGTCTAATGCGGAACGGATTAAAAGCTATTCCGAGTTAAAAGTTGGAGATCATGTCGTTCATGTGAATCACGGGATAGGAAAATATTTAGGAATTGAAACACTTGAAATTAATGGGGTTCATAAGGATTATCTCCATATTCGTTATCACGGTACGGATAAGCTTTATGTTCCAGTCGAGCAAATTGATCTTATTCAAAAATATGTAGGCTCCGAAGCAAAGGAACCTAAATTATATAAGCTTGGCGGAAGCGATTGGAAGAGGGTTAAGAAGAAGGTTGAATCCTCTGTACAAGATATTGCAGATGACTTAATTAAGCTTTATGCAGAGCGAGAAGCATCGAAAGGACATGCTTTTAGCCCAGATGGGGAGATGCAGCGGGAATTCGAGGCAGCCTTTGCATATCAAGAAACAGAGGATCAGCTTCGTTCCATTCACGAAATTAAAAGAGATATGGAAAGAGAGCGCCCGATGGACCGGTTATTATGCGGGGATGTGGGCTATGGGAAAACAGAAGTAGCGATTCGTGCTGCCTTCAAAGCGATCGCCGATGGAAAACAAGTAGCTTTCCTTGTTCCGACAACTATCCTTGCTCAGCAGCATTACGAAACAATGAGAGAGCGCTTTCAGGATTATCCGATCGAGGTCGGATTGCTAAGCCGATTTAAATCTAGGAAACAGCAAACAGAAACGATCAAAGGTTTAAAGGTGGGGACCATTGATGTGGTAGTCGGGACTCATCGTATTCTTTCAAAGGACATTTCGTATCGAGACCTAGGCCTGCTTATTGTCGATGAGGAACAGCGGTTTGGGGTCACACATAAGGAGAAAATAAAACAGCTGAAAACAAATGTGGATGTTCTAACATTAACGGCTACACCTATTCCTAGAACTCTTCATATGTCGATGCTCGGCGTGCGTGATTTATCGGTCATCGAAACTCCTCCGGAAAATCGCTTTCCTATTCAGACATATGTGATGGAGTATAATGGAGGAATTGTACGAGAGGCGATTGAAAGAGAGCTTGCTCGCGATGGGCAGATTTATTTCCTTTATAACCGAGTAGAGGATATAGAACGGAAAGCGGAGGAAATATCTATGCTTGTTCCAGACGCAAGAGTGACCTATGCCCATGGGAAAATGACTGAAAATGAGCTCGAATCGGTTATGCTAGGTTTCCTTTCCGGCGAATATGATGTACTTGTGAGCACGACAATCATTGAGACTGGGGTAGATATCCCAAATGTCAACACGCTCATTGTTCACGATGCCGATAAAATGGGGCTATCACAGCTTTATCAGCTGAGAGGAAGGGTTGGCCGTTCTAATCGGGTCGCCTACGCGTATTTTACCTATAGAAAAGATAAAGTACTAACCGAGGTAGCTGAGAAGCGGCTCCAGGCTATTAAAGAATTTACAGAGCTTGGCTCCGGATTCAAAATTGCCATGCGTGACCTGTCCATTAGGGGCGCGGGAAATTTATTAGGTGCTGAACAGCATGGCTTCATTGATTCTGTTGGGTTTGATTTATATTCGCAAATGCTTAAGGAAGCGATCGAAAATAGGAAAGGCAATCTGGAGCATGAGAATAAGCAGAGGCTCGAAATTGATCTAGAATTAGATGCTTATATTCCTGATTCCTATATTTCAGATGGCCATCAAAAGATTGAAATGTATAAACGCTTTAGAGGTGCTTCAAGTATAGAGGATATCGAGGAGCTTCATGATGAAATGCTCGATCGATTCGGAGAATACCCTGAAGAGGTTGCCTATTTATTCCAAGTCGCACAAATGAAGGTTCTTGGAGAGCTTGCCGGAGTGGAAACGATTAAACAGAGTAAACAAGAAATACTGATTCTGCAATCAGAAAAGGCAAGCGAACGAATAGACGGTCCGAAAATCTTTGAAGTCACAAGTAAATTTGGACGTACAGTAGGGCTTGGGATGGATGGAAAAAAACTCAAGGCAGTACTCCATATAAAAGGAATCAAACCAAATGAATGGTTAAAAATAGCCTTTGAAGTGGTACAAGGGATGAAGGATTCCGTTAAAGAACAGCATAGTCAGGCATTATAAATTCTAATGCCCCTTAAATAAATAAGCAGAGCAAAAGCCCTAAAAGCTTTCAAATATGTTTACTCATGGAAAACGAAGGGTATTTCTTTAGAAAAACCACCAAAGTTCATCTAAGTACAGAAAACGATCCAGATGATTTTTCCGAGTTTTAATGGAAAGATAAACTCGAGAAAAAATAATTGAACGTGTATAGAACTTTCCATATGAAAGATACTAAGTTCAAACATGGCGATGTATTCAATTTCTCCCAATTTTGAATCATGGCCAGATAAGAAAAGCTGAAAATTGCGCGCTTTCAGTGCGGGACTCCAACCTTGGGCATTATACTTTAGTACAATGCGCCAGAAGTCGGACATCTGTCTGAATTTGGAAAATCCTTTTTCTTATTTCTATAAAAAATCATCAGATGAAAGTGAGGCAACATTGGATGAAAGCAACTGGTATTGTTCGTCGAATCGATGATTTAGGGCGTGTGGTTATTCCTAAGGAAATTCGCAGAACGCTGCGTATTCGTGAAGGAGACCCATTAGAAATTTTCGTTGACCGTGATGGAGAGGTCATTTTGAAGAAGTACTCACCGATCAGTGAACTAAGCGACTTTGCAAAAGAGTATGCGGAGGCACTGTTTGACAGCTTAGGAAACCCAGTATTAATTTGTGACAGAGATACATATATCACTGTTGCAGGGGGATCCAAGAAGGAATACTTAAACAAAAACATTAGTGAATTAGTAGAGAAGACGATGGAGGACCGTAGTTCAGTCCTTATAACACAATCAGGTGAATTTGCACTGGTTGATGGTCATACTGAAGCCATTTCTTCCTACACCATTGGACCAATCATTGCAAATGGAGATCCAATTGGTGCTGTGATCATCTATGCCAAAGAAGATACGTTAGGAGAAGTTGAGCAAAAGGCTGTAGAAACAGCTGCAGGATTTTTAGCAAGACAAATGGAATCATAAGGTGAAACTTCCATCAGTGGGCCTCCATATAATTGGGGGCCCACTGATGGTTTTTCGGGTTGGCTGCCCTTTAAATTAATAAACTGTTATATATGTGCTCCTGCGCCATAGTATACTCGGGGAAGCGTTGTTCAGCTCGTCGCATGGCAGCACGAGGTAAATTCAATGAAGTGACTCATGGGGGCAATTAAGTAAGCAGCCATGTTATAATACTTTCGAATGTAAGATTTGGAAGGAGAGGGGCAATGGGTCCCGAGAAAAAAGCTATAGAATTATTTAAAGGGGCTTTCGTTTTAACTTTTGCCGCATTAATCGTAAAAATATTAAGCGCCGTCTACCGCGTACCGTTTCAAAATATTGTGGGAGATGTTGGTTTTTATATTTATCAGCAAGTTTATCCGTTTTATGGAGTTGCCCTTGCTTTATCTACATATGGTTTTCCGGTTGTGATTTCAAAGCTTTACACGGAGCTTTCGAGCCGGGAGGAAAAAAATGGGGCACAGCATCTATTTTTCACATCCGCCCTAATATTATTTATAATCGGATTTATTTGTTTTGCTTTTCTTTTCTGGGGCGCGGATTGGCTGGCGGCTCAAATGAAGGATCCTAAGCTTGTGATTTTACTGAAAGTCATTTCAGTCACCTTTTTAATTTTCCCTGTAGTTGCATTGCTGAGAGGCTTTTACCAAGGGAGAGGGAATATGGTTCCTACAGCCATATCCCAAGTGGTTGAGCAATTAATAAGAGTGATTACGATCTTCTTAGCCGCTTTTTTGCTGACAAGTAAGGGATATAGCTTGTACGTTGTAGGAGGAGGAGCGGCGTTCGGCTCTGTAACAGGCGGAATCGCAGCCATTATTGTTCTCATAACGTTTTATTGGATAGGAAGACGGAAATCTCATCTTCCTTTAGCAAAATTTGATATTCAAAAAAACATACAAATAGCTAGGGCTCTTTTGGTACAGGGATTTGCCATATGCGTAAGCAGCTTGCTCCTTGTGTTTTTGCAAATGGCAGATTCTTTAAATCTATATTCGATGCTTATTTCTTCAGGAGTAGATGGTCATGAGGCGAAAGAGCTTAAGGGAATTTATGATCGAGGTCAGCCGCTTATTCAGGTAGGGATGGTGGTTGCCACTTCCATGTCATTATCATTAGTTCCGATTATTACAAGTGGAAAATTAAGGTCAAATTTTGCATTTATGCATGATAACATTCGGCTGGCGCTTAAAATCGCCTTGTTTGTAGGCGTTGCCGCAACAATCGGCTTATGGAGTATTATTCGCCCAACAAATATTATGCTGTTTGAAAACAGCGAGGGTTCAGATGTTTTAGGGGTTTTGAGCCTTATTATTTTGTTAAGCTCCATCATAATGACCGTTACCGCAATATTACAAGGCTTAGGCATTATTCTTTTTCCAGCCTTTGTTATTCTCGGCAGCTTCGTGGTGAAATATGTACTAAATGCAATACTTATTCCGCCATTAGGGACATTGGGAGCAGCGGCAGCCTCGTGTTTGACCTTAAGTTTCATTATGGTCATCTTGCTTGTTAAGCTCCGCAATCAAGTGCGGACTCGGATTTTGAACAAACGATTTATCCTGATTATTGGAATAGCTGCACTTTCTATGTTTATTGCCTTGCGGGTTTATTTATATATGACGGGTTATTTAGCCAGCTTCGAAGAAGGGCGTTTGTTTAATGGCTTTCAGGCATTAAGTGCTGTGGCTGTTGGCGGATTTATTTATCTATGGATTGTATTAAAAGGGAATACCTTTAAAGAAAAAGAGCTTTTAATGCTGCCATTTGGGAGCAAGCTGGTTTTTTTTCTGCCTAAAAGGAATAGGAGATGAACCAATCAATGTCAAAAATCACGATTCTTGGGTTAGGTGCCGGGGATTTAGAGCAACTCCCTCTAGGAGTCTACCGTGCCCTGAAAAGCGCTTCCCCCCTATATCTGCGGACGAAAGAACATCCTGTCGTTATGGAATTGGTGAAGGAGGGGCTTGAATTCTCTTCATTTGACTCTATATATGAAAAACACGAGCAATTTCATGAAGTATATGAAGAAATTTGTTCGAGCCTGCTAGATGAAGCTTTACGCGGAGATGTTACTTATGCAGTACCAGGTCATCCGCTTGTTGCGGAACGCACTGTTCAGCTGTTGCTGGAGAGAGCGGCAGATCATGGAATAACGATAGAAATCGGCGGGGGGCAAAGCTTTCTTGATGCCTTGTTCCAGTCACTTAAAATTGATCCAATCGAGGGTTTTCAGCTGCTTGATGGAACAAGCTTGAAGAAAGATGAGCTAGAAGTGAAGCATCACATGATCATTGGGCAGGTGTATGATCAGTTTGTGGCATCTGAAGTAAAGCTTACACTAATGGATTTATTGCCTTATGATTATAATGTTTTTATTGTGACGGCCGCAGGGAGCAAGGAAGAGCAGCTTCGCAAGGTTCCTTTGTACGAATTGGATCGGGATATGGAGATAAATAATCTTACTTCTATTTATGTTCCTCCCGTAACGGATGAGGCCATTTTGTATAAAAGCTTTTCCAAGCTGCGCGAGATTATTGCCGAGCTTCGCGGGCCAAATGGCTGCCCATGGGATAAAAAACAAACGCATGAGTCATTAAAAAAGTATTTAATCGAAGAAGCGTACGAGCTTATTGAAGCGATTAATGAAGACGATATCGATCATATGGCGGAGGAACTCGGAGATGTCCTTCTGCAGGTCATGCTTCATGCGCAAATAGGGGAGGATGAAGGCTTCTTTTCCATTGAAGATGTGATTGAAGGGATTTCCGGAAAAATGGTACGCCGCCATCCGCATGTATTTGGGGATGTAACCGCTGAGACGGAAGAAGATGTATTAAGAAATTGGCAGGATATTAAGCAGGAAGAAAAGGGCCAATCAGAGGAAAAATCAATCCTTGACGGAATAAGTAAATCCCTTCCCAATTTAATGGGCGCTGCAGAAATTCAGAAAAAGGCAGCAAAGGTTGGCTTTGACTGGGAGGAAGTCGGGCCTGCCTGGGAGAAAGTAAAGGAAGAGCTTCGTGAATTTGAATTAGAGGCGGAAAAAGGAAGCAAGCAAATCGTGAATGAGTTTGGTGATATCCTATTTGCTATCGTGAATATTGCACGTTTTTACCAAATTGACGCTGAAGAAGCTCTGTTTTTAACAAATCAGAAGTTCAAACGCCGCTTTGCTTATGTAGAAAAGAAGGTAAAAGAGAGCGGAAAGCGCTTTGCCGATTACCGGTTAGAGCAATTAGATGAATTCTGGGAAGAAGCAAAACGGTTGGAGAGGAGTCCAGACAATGAGATTAGATAAATTTTTGAAAGTATCCCGATTAATAAAAAGAAGAACGCTGGCAAAAGAGGTTTCCGATCAAGGGAGAATTCTTGTGAATGGCCAGCAGGCAAAGGCAAGCACTGTTGTTAAGGTCGGGGATGAGTTAGTTATCCGCTTTGGGCAAAGAGTAGTCACTGTCAAAATTGACCGGATTCAAGAAACAACGAAAAAAGAAGAAGCTGCAGAAATGTATACGATTGTAAAAGAGGAAAAGGTCGGAGTCGAGGAATAAGTACTCCACTTTTCTATTTGTCTAGCTCCAGCACCTAGGGGCTCGCCGACTAAGTACGCCACGTCCTGTGGCAAAGTCGGCACTAGTACGTCCTGTACGTCGGAGGTCATAAGCCGAGTTAACAAGAAGGTAAAGACCAACCTTCCTGCCAACTCGTCTTATGCTTGTCGCCCCTGATCAAGGTGCTTCCGCTTTTCTATGTTCTATTTCTCATCCCTTTCTCATAACATGTACAAAAAGCTTGTACTTTGTGATTGTGAGGGGATGTAAGATGAGCCAATATTTTGAGCAAAATTCAACAAAGTCGAATGTTCAGGACCACGATGTTATTATGCGTGGAAGAAGGCTTTTGGACATTACAGGGGTTAAACAGGTAGAGAGCTTTGATAATGAGGAATTTTTATTAGATACTGTAATGGGGTTTTTGGCGATTAAAGGTCAGAACCTGCAGATGAAAAATCTTGATGTCGATAAAGGGGTTGTCTCCATAAAAGGGAAAATATTTGATCTCGTTTATTTAGATGATCAGCATGGAGATAAGGCTAAAGGCTTCTTTAGCAAGTTATTCCGATGACTTTATCGACACAATTTATCACCATGCTAGCCATGATTGGCATGGGCAGTGTCTTTGGCGCAGCTCTTGATACTTACAACCGCTTCCTAAAACGCAGTAATCGCAAAAGCTGGATTGTTTTTATCAATGATATCCTCTTTTGGGTTGTACAAGGGCTGGCTATTTTTTATATTTTATTTATCGTCAATCGCGGAGAACTGAGATTTTATATATTTATTGCCCTTTTATGCGGCTTTGCGGCCTATCAAAGTTTATTTAAAGGATTATATGTGCGTCTTCTGGAGATTCTTATTTCGGTAATTGTCGCTATTTATCGCTTTTTATTAAAATTGTTTCATTATATGATCTATAAACCAGTAAGAGGACTCATATTTGCTGTTATTTCTTTACTTTTAATGATAAAGAAGGGACTAGTGGCTCTTTTAATATTAATATTCAGGATTATTTTATTCATATGTAAGATTATTCTTCTCCCTTTCAAGTGGCTTTTGTTATTATTTTGGAAAGTTTTGCCGAAAGGTCTTAAAAAATCAGTCGAGAAGATTTATAATAGAATGGCAGGAGTTTTACGAAAGATAAAGAATCATTTAACTAAGTGGATAACAATCCTGAAAAAATATAAAAAGTAAGGAGGGGTGCGAGATGGGGGCTATCAAGAAAAGAAATGTAGCCAAAATTCATACAAGCTATGTCAAGCAGCAGGAGGCCGAAGAAATTCATGCTGGAAGGAAGAGACGACTCTTATATAGAAGATTAACAGTCTTCTTCACGGGTGCCATCGCTCTATCCTTTTTCATGATATCCACGCTCGTTTCGCAATCCTCATCGATCGAAGCAAAGACAGTGGAGAAACAGAAGCTAGAACAGGAATTGGCTTTATTAGAGAAAAAGGAAGTGGCCCTGGAGGAGGAAATTGTCAAGCTGAATGATGATGAATACATAGCCAAGCTTGCTAGAAAGGATTACTTCCTTTCGGATAACAATGAGGTCATTTTTAATTTGCCGGAGTTAAAGGAAAAAGAGGAAAAAAAGGATTCAACTTCTAATTAGCCCTTGTATTGAACTCTTTTCTTAAGTTCGGTATAATATGTAGTAAGTATTTTTATATCTTTCAAGGAGGCAATTTCTTTTTATGTCAATCGAAGTGGGCAGCAAGTTACAAGGAAAGGTAACAGGAATTACAAATTTCGGAGCGTTTGTGGAGTTACCGGAAGGCTCAACAGGTCTGGTGCACATTAGCGAGGTCGCTGACAATTATGTGAAGGACATTAATGATCACCTTAAAGTTGGCGACCAGGTCGAAGTGAAAGTTATTAATGTCGAAAAGGATGGAAAGATCGGTCTTTCCATTAAAAAGGCAAAGGATCGGCCTGAAAGACCAGATAGACCAGATAGACCGGAAAGACCTGAAAGAGGCGAAAGAAGAGAGTCTAGAGGACATTCACATTCTCAACGTCCACGTCAAGGCAGAGCAAACGATAATCGTCCATCAAGAGAAAATTTCGAATCTAAAATGGCTCGTTTCTTAAAGGATAGTGAAGATCGTCTGTCATCATTAAAACGTAATACTGAATCGAAGCGTGGGGGAAGAGGCGCTAGACGAGGTTAACTTGCTGCTTAGTTGATATATATTTTTAATTTTGCAGGGTTGAACGTTTATGATTCCCATTCAAGACAAGTCGTAAAGGACTTGTCTTTTTTATGCTTTTATAGAACATTTTGTTTCCTTTTTGTGCTTTACGGAGAAATGAGTCGAACGAAAAATAGAAGCCTGTCCGCTCTTTTGACAAACTTCTAGCCCCATTGAATTTATAATAAGCAATACGATAAAGGATGGGGAGTGTAATAAAATGGAAAAGGTAGAAAGGAATTTAGTCGAGCCGATCGGAGAAGTAAATTTAGACAGACCAAAATTGGAATTCGCAAAAGGATTGAATAAATTTCAGTTAGGGATGGAAACCTTTTTCTTCAAAAAGGGCTATCTTCTGTTGTTGATTGGCTTTTTACTTGGCAGAGCGTTAATTTTGGCCAAGCTTACTCCTTTTAGTCTCCCGTTTTTTGCTGCGGTTTATTTCATTAGAAGGGATAAAGCCCCCCTCGCATTAGTAGGATTAATTGCTGGTGCTGCTACGATTTCTATCCCAAATGCGGTTTCCGCTTTTGGAATTACCTTTATGTTTCTATTTGTCTTTCGAATGGCAAAAAAGTGGCTCCATAATGAAATGCGAGCATTGCCGTTTTTTGTATTCCTTACATTGCTAGGCGGAAAATTATTAGAGGATTTTATTTTAACAAAAACGCTGACTGTCTATGATGGAATGATGGCAGGGGTGGAAGCAAGCCTTGGCTTCATCCTTACACTTATTTTTATTCAAAGCATTCCGCTGTTATCGATAAGCAAGCGCCGGCAATCGTTGAAAACGGAAGAAATTGTCTGCTTAATCATTATGCTCGCTTCTGTTATGACGGGTACGATTGGCTGGACGGTCTACGATCTTTCTGTTGAACATATTATGTCGAGATACCTAGTCCTGCTTTTTGCCTTTGTTGCCGGAGCAACTGTGGGATCGACAGTGGGAGTGGTAACAGGCTTAATCTTCAGTCTTGCGAATGTTTCCAGCTTCTATCATATGAGCTTGCTTGCGTTTGCGGGCCTTCTTGGCGGTCTATTAAAAGAAGGAAGAAAAATAGGCGTTGCTGCCGGATTGCTGATAGCTACTCTATTAATTGGGATGTACGGAGAAGAAAGCAGTAATCTATTAAAAACAGTTTTGGAAACGTCTGCCGCTATTTTCCTGTTTCTTCTAACCCCTCAAGCATTATCAGCCAAGCTCGCCAAGCATATTCCAGGCACACCTGAGTATGCTGCTGAACAGCAGCAGTATATGCGGAAAATGCGTGATGTTACTGCTCAAAGGGTAGCTCAATTTTCAAATGTCTTTCAGGCCCTTTCAAAAAGCTTTTCCTCCTATGACGAGCCGACTGAATGGAAAGAAGATGAATCCGACCGGGAGCTTGATTACTTTTTAAGTAATGTAACAAGTAAGACCTGTCAATCCTGCTTTAAAAAGGATCATTGCTGGACAAGAAACTTTGATACAACATATGCCTATATGGAAGAGATTATGAATGATTTGGATGAAAATCACGGCGAACTTTCACCTCGGCTTTCAAGAGAATGGGAAAAGCATTGTACAAGGTCGAAGAAAGTGACAGAAACGATTCAGCAGGAGCTCACCTTTTATTATGCAAATCAAAAGCTTAAGAAGCAGGTTCAGGAAAGCAGAAAGCTAGTTGCAGATCAATTACGCGGTGTTTCAGAGGTGATGGGGGATTTTGCAAAAGAAATTCAAAGAGAGCGGGAAAATCATCATAAGCAGGAGGAGCTTATTCTAGAGGCTTTACAGGATTTTGGGATCCATATCGAACAAGTTGAGATTTATAGCCTTGAGCAAAGAAATGTCGATATTGATATGACCATTCCTTACTGCCAAGGGCACGGGGAATGCGAGAAACTGATTGCTCCAATGCTTTCAGATATTTTAGGAGAATCGATTGTTGTGAATTCGGAGGAATGTTCCGCTTATCCGAATGGGTTTTGCCATGTTACTTTCCGATCAGCGAAGGCGTTTACAGTGGAAACGGGGGTTGCGCATGCTGCAAAAGACGGCGGGTTTATCTCAGGTGACAGCTACTCTACGATCGAATTAGGCTGTGGGAAATTTGCGATAGCCATTAGTGACGGAATGGGCAATGGAGAGAGGGCGCATATAGAAAGCAAAGAAACGCTTCAGCTTTTACAAAAAATCTTGCAATCAGGCATTGAGGAAAAGGTGGCGATTAAATCAGTCAACTCTGTATTAGCCTTGCGCACAACAGATGAAATATTCTCAACCTTAGACTTAGCGATGATTGATCTTCAAAACGCGGGAGCTGAATTTCTGAAAATAGGCTCCACCCCAAGCTTTATTAAACGAGGATCTAAAGTTCTAAAGGTCGAAGCTAGTAATCTCCCAATGGGCATATTTCAAGAATTCGAAGTAGATGTTGTGAGTGAGCAGCTTAAGGCCGGTGATCTATTAGTGATGATGAGTGATGGAATCTTTGAAGGGCCGAAGCATGTAGAAAACTTCGACTTGTGGATGAAGAGAAAACTTAGTGAGTTAAAAACGGAAGATCCGCAAGACGTAGCTGATTTGATTATGGAAGAGGTCATTCGATCTAGATCCGGATATATTGAAGACGACATGACAGTAGTTGTAGCCAAGATAAAACATAATACGCCAAAATGGACAAGTATTCCTGTCCATGCATTGCGTAAAAAAGCCAATTAGTTAATTTAACCTAAACATCCGAAAATATGTATAATTCCCCTCCTGAGAGTCGAAAATGATAACGAAAGGCGGAGTGCGCCTGTTTAAATGAACGCAGACTAAGTACGCCACGTCCTGTGGCAACGTCTGCATGACCCGCATCCTGCGGGCCTCAAGCATAAGACAAGCCGGCAGAAAGGTTGTACTTTAACCTTTTTGTCGGATTGGCTTATGACCTCGAGCCGATGGCGCACGCAGCTAGACAATTCTCAAATTCGAAAAAGCCAAATTATTTTATTTTAATGGAGGGGAGACCTTATGAAAACTGGCACGTTAAAGCAAATATTACTGATAACAGATGGATGCTCTAACCAAGGCGAGGATCCGATGGCGATGGCTGCTCTGGCAAAGGAGCAAGGAATTACGGTAAATGTCATAGGAGTCATGGAAAAAGACGTATTAGATGAAAAGAGCATGAGTGAAATTGAAGGGATTGCCATGTCAGGAGGAGGCATCAGTCAGATTGTCTATGCCAAGCAGCTTTCCCAAACGGTCCAAATGGTTACGAGGAAAGCGATGACACAAACACTTCAAGGAGTTGTAAACCGTGAATTGCAGCAAATTCTTGGGGGAGCGAAAACAGTTGAGGATCTTCCGCCTGATCAAAGAGGCGAGGTCATGGAGGTTGTCGATGAGCTTGGAGAAACCGTTGAGCTTGAGGTGCTTGTTTTAGTGGATACGAGCGCTAGTATGGCACATAAGCTCCCTACCGTAAAGGAAGCATTGCTAGATTTATCGTTAAGCCTGAATGCACGTTCTGGAGAAAATCGTTTTTCAGTCTTCGTATTTCCGGGGAAAAAGAAGGAAGTCGAAAAGCTTCTGGATTGGTCCCCTAATCTAGGTGCCCTAACAAGTATTTTCGGGAAATTAACAACAGGCGGCATTACCCCGACTGGCCCTGCCATACGCGAAGCTTTATCTCAATTCAAGAAAAAACGCTCATTAAGGAGTCTGCTTTCCCGTGATGATGAATCATTCTTTGAAGAATCAATTTAAACTTAAACTTGGCACGGTGATCGAAGGAAAGTGGCATCACAATCGGTATACGATTTTAAAGGAGCTTGGTTACGGGGCAAATGGCATCGTGTTTTTAGCTAATTCCGGAGGTCAGCGAGTTGCATTAAAAATGAGTGATAACGGAATGTCCGTAACATCAGAGGTAAATGTACTAAAATCCTTTGCAAAGGTCCCAGGCTCCGCCCTTGGACCTTCTTTGCTTGATGTCGATGATTGGATATGGAAAGGCAGGCAAATATCTTTTTATGTAATGGAATACATCGAAGGACCAGATCTTTTAACGTTTATTCAGGAAAAGGGGCCATCCTGGACAGAGGTTGTCGTTCTCCAGCTCTTAAGTGATTTACATAAGCTACACGAAAGCGGATGGGTATTTGGCGACCTTAAACCAGAAAACTTAATTGTAACAGGACCGCCGCCTAGAATTCGTTGTATCGATGTTGGCGGCACAACGATACAGGGGAGGGCCATTAAGGAATTTACGGAGTTTTTTGATCGGGGGTATTGGGGGCTTGGTTCAAGAAAGGCTGATCCTGCCTATGATCTTTTCGCAGTTGCGATGATTCTAATAAATATTGCCTATCCGAAAAGGTTTCACAAAACATCAGGAGATTTGAAACAGCTCATTTTTATGGTGAGGCAAAAGAAAGAGCTTTTGAAATTCGAAGGCGTTATCTTACATGCTCTACATGGGAAGTTTACTTCAGCAGAAGAAATGCGACAATCCATTTTACAACTGAACCAGCAGCCAGAACCAAAGCCTCAAAAAGTAAATAGAGCCCCGCAAAGGAAGCAAACACAAGTACAAACAAATAATACTACAGTTAGACGTCAATCCTATATAAGGAAGAAAAAGAGGGGAGGCGTTCTGGAAACCATTCTAATCTTTCTAATCATTTCCCTTTTATATGTCATTTATATATATGGACAATTAGTGTAATTTTTGAAAAGAACATCGTGAAAATGTTATGCTTTAAGTAAAATCAAGAAGGAAGAATCATATGCTAGATGCCAAAGTAAGAGCATTTCTTCAGCGAAAAGGCTTGGAGCTGGACAATAAGAAGCTTTTGATAGGGGTTTCAGGCGGGCCTGATTCATTGGCCCTTCTTCACTATTTATGGAGCAAAAAAGATCAGTTTAATCTTCAAATTATAGCTGCTCATGTTGATCACATGTTTAGAGGAGATGAATCATTCGCAGAAGCAAAATTTGTTCAGCAGTTTTGCGAAGCGAGAATGATTCCATTTGAAATGGAACAGGTGAATGTTCCGCAATACATACAAGAAACAGGAAAAAGCTCACAGATTGCAGCAAGAGAGTGCAGATACCGCTTTTTTGAAAAAGTAATGAGTAAGCATAAAACAGATTATCTCGTTTTAGGCCACCACGGAGATGATCAGGTTGAAACTATTCTTATGAGGCTAACAAGAGGAAGTTCGGGGGAAGCTAGGGCAGGAATAGCTTTTTTTAGGCCCTTTGGCAATGGGCAAATCCTCCGCCCCTTTTTATGTCTAAATAGATGGCAAATAGAAATGTATTGTCTGGAGCATGATTTGGACCCGCGACGAGATCCTAGCAATGAAAAGGGGATTTACAGCCGAAACCGCTTTCGTAAGGAAATTATGCCTTTCCTTAGAAAGGAAAATCCCCAGGTTCACGAGCATTTTCAGCGTTTTAGTGAAGAAATTCAAAGCGATGAGTTTTTTTTGCAGGAATTAACTGTCCAAAAAATGAATAAAGTAATGGAAAAGAAATCTGCTCAGGAAATAATCCTGAATATAAAGGACTTTCAAGCAATGCCAATGCCTTTACAAAGGAGAGGTATTCAACTAATATTAAACTATCTTTATAAGAAAAAACCTGCATCTCTATCTGCATTACATACAGAAAATGTTTTTTCATTAATGAGCAGTCCTCATCCATCCGGAACCCTTCATTTCCCAAGCGGTTTGAATATTGTACGTTCATACGAAAGATGTCATTTTCTATTTCGTTCTCATCCTGTACAATCTTATCGTTTTGAAATAGCTGAACCCGGAAAAGTTAGCTTGCCTAACGGCAGCAGTATCGCATTTGAATATACCTATGGTTCAGATGGGAGCTTAAAGCCTCACACCCTTCTATTAGATCGGAACTCCATCTCCTTGCCGATTGTTATTCGCACTAGAGAAAATGGAGACCGTATGACATTGAAAGGTATGCAGGGGTCGAAGAAGGTTAAGGACATTTTTATTGATAAGAAGATGCCGTTGACGGAGCGAAATACTTGGCCGATTGTAACGGATAGCAAAGGTGAAATCCTGTGGATACCAGGGATAAAGGAATCTCAATATTCCATCGGTTACCATCCTGATTCTAGTTATATCCTTTTATCTTATATGGAAAAATGATTTTGATGAATGTATAACAGTAAGTATAGAATTACATTTTATTACAAGCAATGAACTTCTAGGGGGCTCACGAAAGATGAAAAATGATATTGAAAAGGTACTAATTTCAGAAGAAGAAATTCAGGAAAAAATAAAAGCCCTTGCCGCAGAGCTTACAGAGGAGTACAAGGATCGCTTTCCTCTTGCCATTGGCATTTTAAAAGGGGCAATGCCTTTTATGGGTGATCTGTTAAAGCGTATGGACACTTATTTAGAAATGGACTTTATGGATGTTTCCAGCTACGGGAATTCCACTATTTCTTCGGGAGAGGTCAAAATTGTAAAGGATTTGGATACTTCAGTTGAAGGCAGGGACATTCTAATTATTGAAGATATTATCGATAGCGGCTTAACTTTAAGCTACTTAGTTGATTTATTCCGCTACCGTAAGGCAAAGTCCATTAAAATTGTCACTTTACTTGATAAACCAACAGGACGAAAAGCCGATCTTCATGCAGATTATGTTGGCTTTATTGTTCCTGATGAATTTGTCGTAGGCTACGGTTTGGACTACGCTGAAAAGTATCGTAACCTGCCATATATTGGCGTTCTTAAGCCGGAAATATATAGTAACAACAATTAAGCAGAAAAATCAAGTTAATAATGAGGATGCTTTATTTACTTCTAGAATTTTTCCAGTCTTATGAAGGGTAATTCCTTGAATTGTCGCAATTCACTATGCTACTATACATTATAGTTTGTTAACCGTGGGAGGAGGTAAGGGATGAATCGGATCTTCCGGAACACCATCTTTTATTTATTGATATTTTTAGTCATTATAGGTGTTGTCAGCTTTTTTAACGGCAATAATGAGCCGACTGAACAAATTTCTTACGATAAATTTGTTACTTACTTAGAAAGTGGAGAAATAACGTCTATTACCATGCAGCCGGAAAGAGGCGTTTATGAAGTAAGAGGCCAGCTTGAAGGCTATGAAAAAGGGAAGTACTTCCTAACTTACGTGGTGAATAGTGATAATATCCTTGACCGTATTGATGCACTTGCGCAGAAATCGGAAGTAGATTTTCAGCCAGCGAAGGAAACGAGCGGCTGGGTCACATTTTTCACGTCCATTATTCCATTTATCATCATCTTCATTTTATTCTTCTTCTTGCTGAACCAAGCACAGGGTGGTGGCAGCCGTGTGATGAATTTCGGTAAAAGTAAAGCAAAGCTTTATGATGAGAGTAAGAAGAAAGTCCGCTTTAAAGATGTTGCGGGCGCAGATGAGGAAAAACAGGAGCTTGTAGAAGTTGTTGAATTCTTGAAGGACCCTAGAAAGTTCTCTGAATTAGGCGCAAGAATTCCTAAAGGGGTTCTATTAGTTGGGCCTCCAGGAACTGGTAAAACGTTACTTGCACGTGCTGTTGCAGGTGAAGCAGGAACACCGTTCTTCTCCATTAGCGGATCAGACTTCGTTGAAATGTTTGTCGGGGTCGGTGCTTCACGTGTCCGTGATTTATTTGAAAATGCGAAAAAGAATGCACCATGTATTATCTTTATTGATGAAATTGATGCGGTTGGTCGTCAGCGTGGCGCAGGACTAGGCGGCGGTCATGATGAACGTGAACAAACGCTTAACCAGTTACTAGTTGAAATGGATGGATTCGGTGCAAATGAAGGGATTATTATCGTTGCAGCGACAAACCGTCCAGATATCTTGGACCCAGCCTTACTTCGTCCAGGACGCTTTGACCGCCAAATCACAGTGGACCGCCCTGATGTTAAGGGGAGAGAAGCTGTTCTTAAAGTGCATGCTAGAAATAAACCTTTAGATGACTCAGTGAACCTAAAGGCTATTGCACAACGCACACCAGGCTTTTCTGGTGCAGATTTAGAGAATTTATTAAACGAAGCCGCGCTTGTAGCAGCTCGTTCAAATAAGAAAAAGATCGATATGCTAGATATTGATGAGGCTACGGATCGAGTGATTGCTGGTCCTGCTAAGAAAAGCAAAGTCATTTCGAAAAAGGAAAGAAATATTGTTGCGTTTCATGAAGCTGGCCATGTTGTAACTGGTGTTGTGCTTGAGGATGCAGAAATGGTTCATAAGGTTACTATTGTCCCTCGTGGCCAGGCTGGCGGATATGCCGTTATGCTTCCAAAAGAAGACCGTTTCTTCATGACGAAGCCAGAGCTTCTTGACAAAATTGTCGGATTGCTCGGCGGACGTGTCGCAGAAGAAATTGTATTCGGTGAAGTAAGTACTGGAGCCCATAACGACTTCCAGCGTGCAACAGGGATTGCGCGCAGAATGGTGACTGAGTTTGGAATGAGCGATAAGCTTGGTCCGCTGCAATTCGGTCAATCACAAGGCGGCCAAGTATTCTTAGGAAGAGATTTCAACAACGATCAGAACTATTCTGATGCCATTGCCTATGAAATTGACTTAGAAATTCAGCGTATTATTAAAGAAAGCTATGAAAAGGCAAGAAAGGTTCTTACAGAAAATCGCAAGAAGCTAGATCTGATTGCCAATACCCTGCTTGAGGTTGAAACGCTTGATGCAGAGCAAATTAAGCATTTAATGGATCATGGAACACTGCCAGATCGCCCTGTCGCTAAGGAAGATGAATCATCTTCAAATGACGTTAAAGTAAATATTAACGTCAATAAAGAGGACAATGCGGTTACTGGAGAGATCCAAGAGACAAGAGAAAATTCATCGCCTGCGGAAATGGAAGACCCACCTGCAATTGGCGAAGATAAAAAAGAATAGTCTGGCAAAAGCGCCCGCTTTGGGCGCTTTTTTTAATTTGATAAAGTATAGTTTTTTCAAGTTTGAGAACTGTCTAGCTGCGAGTGCCATCGGCTCGAGGTCATAAGCCAATCCATCAAGAAGGTAAAGAACAACCTTCCTGCTGGCTCGTCTTATGCTTGTCGCCGATAATCGGGCACTCTCCGCATTTCTTATTACACCATCCCATTCAAGTTATGTTATGATGTTTTCAGTGAAAATGCTGTTAATAGCAACTTAAAACTCAAATATAAAAGTGGTGAGAAAATTGATATTTGTTTTTGATATAGGGAACACGAATATGGTATTAGGTGTATATGATGGGGACGAGCTGAAATACCATTGGCGAATAGAGACAAACCGGCATAAAACAGAAGATGAATACGGGATTGTGATAAAATCCCTGTTTGAACATGTAAACCTAACGTTTGCCGATATAAATGGAATCATCATTTCCTCTGTTGTCCCGCCAATCATGACAGCTCTTGAGCGAATGTGTGAAAAGTACTTTCATATCAAACCGCTGATTGTTGGCCCTGGAATCAAGACCGGTTTAAATATTAAATATGAAAACCCAAGAGAGGTTGGAGCGGATCGAATTGTGAATGCTGTTGCAGCGATTCATGATTATGGCAGCCCGCTCATTATTGTCGATTTTGGCACGGCTACAACCTACTGTTATATTAACGAAAAGAAACAATACATGGGCGGTGCAATTGCCCCTGGTATTGGCATTTCAACGGAGGCCCTATATTCGAGAGCAGCCAAGCTTCCTCGAATTGAAATTGCCCGTCCTGAGGGCATTATTGGGAAGAATACCGTTTCTGCGATGCAAGCAGGAATTTTATTTGGTTATGTTGGCCAAGTAGAGGGAATTGTAAAAAGGATAAAAGAACAGGCAAAAGAAAGCCCTACGGTAATTGCTACTGGAGGATTAGCAGGGTTAATTGCGAAAGAATCAGCCGCTATTGATATCGTTGATCCATTTTTAACACTAAAAGGGCTACAGCTGATTTATAAGCGTAATATGGAAACGGCAAAATAAAAGAACAGTGTGTTAAAGCAACAGAAAGGGGCTTACAAATGAGTGATTATTTAGTAAAAGCAATTGCATATAATGGACAAGTTCGCGCATATGCCGTTCGTACGACAGAGACGATTGGAGAAGCTCAAAGACGGCATCAGACATGGCCGACTGCATCTGCCGCACTAGGCAGGGCTATGTCCGCAGGTGTGATGATGGGAGCTATGTTAAAAGGTGAAGAGAAAATCACTATTAAAATTGAAGGCGGCGGCCCAATCGGCCCCATTTTAGTAGATAGTAATTCCAGGGGTGAGGTGCGTGGGTATGCGACTCATCCGCAAACCCATTTTGACTTAAATGAACAGGGCAAGCTTGATGTCCGCCGCGCGGTCGGCACTACGGGGTCATTAACGGTTATCAAGGATATCGGAATGAAAGAAAATTTTTCAGGTCAGGTTCCGATTGTCTCAGGTGAATTAGGAGAAGATTTCACGTATTACTTCGTCACCTCAGAGCAAACACCATCATCCGTTGGGGTAGGCGTTCTAGTAAATCCAGACAACACGATCCTTGCTGCAGGCGGATTTATTGTGCAGCTAATGCCTGGAACGGAAGACGAGACGATTAGTCAAATTGAAAATAGATTAAAAACGATTCCTCCAGTATCTAAGCTAATTGAGCAGGGTTTAACGCCTGAGGAGTTGTTGGAAGAGCTTTTAGGAAAAGAAAATATTAAAATTCTAGAAAAACTGCCTGTATCCTTTACTTGCACATGTTCAAAAGAGAGATTTGGAAATGTTATCACTAGTTTAGGCGCTGAGGAAATACAGGATATGATCGATAAAGAAGGAAAAGCAGAAGCACAATGCCATTTCTGCAATGAAATATATCATTATTCAAAGGATGAATTAGAGGGATTAAAACGAGAAGCAGATTAGACGGCTTTGGAGGAGAATGAATTGAAGAGGGAAAGGCTGAAGAAGGATAAGTTGCGTTTCATTATTGTTGGACTAATTTTGCTAAATTGCTTAACGATTGCTCTTTTTCTTGCAAAAGGCAGCTCAGGAAATCATGAAACCGTGGCGACCATTGGTAAAGAGAAGATTACTCGGCAGGATTGGCTAAGTGAAATGGAATCACGATATGGGAAAGAGGTTTTAAAAGAGCTTATTGACCAAAAGGTGATTGAAACAGCCGGGAAAAAGTACGCCGTTAACATATCAGATAAAGCAGTTGAACGTGAATTAAATATGTTCAAAACGATGTACGGGTCTTCTGGCGGCTATCAAGCGTCTGACGAGAATAAATGGAGACAGCAAATAAAAAGCAGTCTTATGCTTGAAGAACTTTTAACAAGAGATGCAAAAATCTCGGAAAAAGAAATAAAAAGTTATTACGAAAAAAATAAAAGCCAATTTAACTTGCCTGACTCCTATCATATTTCTCAAATCATTGTCAAAACAAAGAAAGAGGCGGACCAGACTATAAAGGAATTGGATCAGGGCTCTAGCTTTTCTGTACTGGCGATGGAGCGCTCGATTGATGAATTCACAGCTAATTTTGGCGGGGATGCCGGGTATATTAACGAGGATACTGAACGCTATTCGAAATCCTTTATTGATGAGATTAAAAACCTTAAACCAGGCAGTTGGAGCAAGGCAATTAAGATGGATGACGGTTATGCCATTGTCATGCTTCATGAGCATGTCAGAGGAAAAGAATACTCCTATAAGGAAGTGAAAGACCAAATCCGCCGACAAATTGCCTTAGAACAAATGGATACTCCTGTTTCTGCAAGGCCTCTTTGGAATGAATTAGATGTAGAATGGTTTTATGGGAAAACAGAAGCACATTAGAATACCTTTAGAGATGACTCAGGACGAGCTGAGTCATCTTTTTTCTGCGGAAAATATAATCTTAGGATACAGGCATGATTTGTGATGAAGAAGGATAGTTTATAGAAGAATAGGCGAAAGTATGAAATTATGTAAAAATCAGCCTTTTTTCATAGAAAACATTTGACATGAACGCTTATAAGTATTAAATTTTAATTAAACCAATAAATATACTCGGATTAAGGAGTGGGGAAAATGCCTCGTTTAGCAAATTCAATTGCAGAACTAGTAGGTCAAACACCGATTGTTAAGCTTAATCGACTTGTAGATGAAAATAGTGCAGATGTGTATGTCAAATTAGAATATATGAACCCTGGAAGCAGTGTAAAGGATCGTATCGCCTTAGCCATGATTGAAGCGGCAGAAGAAAGTGGCGCCTTGAAGGAAGGTTCAACCATTATTGAGCCTACGAGCGGCAACACTGGAATTGGTCTTGCGATGATTGCAGCTGCAAAAGGCTATAAGGCTATACTCGTCATGCCAGAAACAATGAGTATGGAGCGCCGTAATCTTCTTCGTGCCTATGGTGCAGATTTAGTGTTAACTCCAGGACCTGAAGGAATGAATGGGGCTATCCGAAAGGCTGATGAACTAGCGAAAGAGCACGGGTATTTTATGCCTCAGCAATTCGAAAATCCGTCCAACCCAGAAATTCATCGCCGTACAACAGGGAAAGAAATTGTCGAGCAGATGGGTGATCAGATTGATGCCTTTATTTCAGGTATCGGTACGGGTGGAACGATCACTGGTGCGGGCAGCGTACTTCGTGAAAAATATGATAATATTAAAATTTATGCAGTTGAACCAACTGATTCACCGGTTCTCTCAGGTGGAAAGCCTGGTCCGCATAAAATCCAAGGAATTGGTGCTGGGTTTGTTCCGAAGGTTCTTAATACGGAAATCTATGATGAAGTCCTTAAGATTTCGAATGATGAGGCATTTGAATATGCACGTCTTGCAGCGAAGGAAGAAGGAATTCTTGGCGGAATTTCCTCAGGAGCTGCTATCTCCGCTGCGTTAAAGGTAGCGAAGGAGCTAGGTAAAGGAAAGAAGGTTCTTGCCATCCTTCCGAGTAACGGGGAACGTTATTTAAGTACACCGCTTTATCAATTTGAAACAGAATAATTAACATAAAGCAATAGCTTAGTCTTAGCTGTTGCTTTTTTTTGTTTTTCCTCTAAGCAATCTTCATGTATGATGGAAAAAGATAAATATGTAGAGGTGAAAATCCTGTGAAAAAATTCAACATACACGCAAAAAAAATCCCTTTTTCTTTTGATTTATTTTTTACGCAATACCGGCATCTTGCTGAAGGTAAGCAGCATCATGTCATATTGGAAAGCGGGAGAGGGGGTCAATACAGCATCGCTGCGTTTGACCCTGATGCCGTGCTAATCGGGAAGCAATCGAAATTAGAAGTGATCCAATCAGATGGAAAACAGGTGCTAGAAGGCAATCCCCTGCACTTACTGAAAGATTGGATGAGCCAGTACGAGGTTGAAAGAGTAGATGGGCTGCCTGACTTCCAAGGTGGAGCCATTGGTTTGATCAGCTATGATTATGGCCGTTACATTGAGCGTTTGCCGAATATCGCGGAGGATGATCTGCAAATTCCTGACATCCATTTCCTAACTTTTAAAGAATGGTTTGTGTTTGATAAAGTACATAATGTTTTATGGATCATGTTTTTGTATGGGGATAATGAAGATGAGCAATCATTGGAAAAGAAAGCGAAAGAATGGGAGTCCCTTTGGACGAAAGAATACCCTTCATTACTCAAGAACAAGCCTCGGAATGTAGATGATCAGCTTGAAGTTTCCGTAAGTGAAGGGGAATTTATTCAAGCTGTTGAAAAAGTGCAGGATTATATCTCTCAGGGAGATGTTTTCCAAGTAAACCTCTCTGTTCGTCAAAGCCGGCCAATACGGGTCGAGGGCATTGATGTTTATGATCAGCTAAGGGTGCTCAATCCATCTCCGTATATGGGCTATTTTCACACGCCTGAGTACCAGCTTGTCAGCGGTTCGCCTGAATTATTAATTAAGAAAAAGAATCAGGAAGTAAGCACTCGTCCAATCGCTGGTACTCGTTCTCGGGGCGGAGATGAGGCGGAGGATATGAAGCTTGCGAATGAACTAATTGAAAATGAGAAAGAGCGGGCTGAGCATGTGATGCTTGTCGACTTGGAAAGAAATGACCTAGGGCGTGTATGCGCGTTCGGTTCTGTTGAAGTAAATGAATTCATGGTCATCGAAAAATATTCCCACGTCATGCACATCGTTTCGAATGTCAGAGGAGAGCTTGCTGAAGGCAAGGATGGCTTTGACTTAATAGATGCTGTATTCCCCGGAGGAACGATTACGGGTGCTCCGAAAATTAGGACGATGGAAATTATTGAGGAACTGGAACCTGTAACAAGAGGACCATATACAGGTTCATTAGGATGGATTAATTTTAACGGGGATGTTGAACTGAATATCATCATCCGCACGATGATTGTTAAAGAAGGAAAAGCACATGTACAAGCAGGTGCAGGAATAGTTATTGATTCAAATCCCAAAAATGAATATGAAGAATCCTTGAAAAAAGCCATTGCCCTTTGGAAAGCGAAAGAAATGGCTGAACAGGAAGCAGGTGCACCAAAATGATTCTGATGATTGATAATTATGATTCATTTACGTATAACCTTGTTCAATATCTTGGTGAGATTGGCGAGGAATTACTCGTGAAAAGAAACGATGAAATCACCATTGAAGGGATCGATCAGCTGAAGCCAAAGTTTCTGATGATCTCACCAGGCCCATGCAGTCCGAATGAGGCGGGTATAAGCTTAGAAGCGATTGAGTCCTTTGCTGGCAAGATCCCAGTATTCGGCGTATGTCTAGGGCACCAATCGATTGCACAGGTATTTGGCGGGGAAGTTGTTCAGGCTGAAAAGCTCATGCACGGGAAAACCTCTGAAATTTATCATGATGGAAAAACCATTTTTGAAGGTTTGCCTAATCCATTTCCAGCAACTAGGTACCATTCCTTAATCGTTAAAAAGGAAACCCTTCCTTCATGCTTAGAAGTGTCTGCATGGACCTCTGAGGGAGAAATAATGGCTGTCCGACATAAAGAGCTTCCTGTTGAGGGTGTGCAATTCCATCCGGAGTCAATTATGACGACGGCAGGTAAGGATTTACTAAAGAACTTCCTTCACTCTTATGGCAGATAGGGGGAGTGGAAATTGTATTTATATATGAATGGCGAGTTGGTTCGGAAGGAAGAGGCGCTTATTTCTCCATTCGACCATGGCTTTCTGTATGGGATGGGCTTGTTTGAAACGTTTAGAACATATAACGGTCATCCATTTTTATTGAACGACCATATGGAACGGTTGAACAATAGTTTAAAGGTGTTGAATATTAACGTTCAATATACATGTGAGGAAATCGTACAGGCACTTCAGCTCCTTCTAAAGGAGAATAAATTAGAAGATGCGTATTTTCGATTAAATGTATCTTCGGGGATAGGTGAGATCGGGCTGCAAACAGAACCATATGACCACCCCAATTTGATTATTTTTGCAAAGCCTCTTCCTCCAAGGAATCCGATGCAGGAGAAAAAGGCAGTGACACTGAGATTAAAGCGTAATACACCCGAAGGATTTGAAAGGCTCAAATCACACCATTATTTAAATAATATTTTAGCAAAAAGAGAAATAGGCAATTCCCCAGATTATGAAGGGATTTTTCTAACGAAGGAAGGATTCTTGGCTGAGGGTGTTGTATCGAATCTGTTTTGGATAAAGGACCATACTCTTTTCACGCCGGCAGTGGAAACTGGCATTTTAAACGGAATTACAAGACAGTTTGTTATCAAGATGGCCAATTCTATTGGGATGGATATTCAAGAGGGCTTTTTCACAGTAGATCAGGCTCTAGAGGCGGACGAAATGTTTGTCACGAACTCCATCCAAGAAATTGTTCCAATATCCTCGTTTGACGGGAAGGAAATGCCTGGAGTATCGGGAGCAAAGGTAAAGGCTCTCCAAAAGCTTTATGAGCAGCAATGCACGAGGCTGTGGAGCAGACAAGATGTTTGAGGAGGTTTTGTTCTTGAAAAATAACATTCAATGTGGACCTTATACATTAGATTACAGCAAGAAAACACTTATTATGGGAATTTTAAATATGACTCCTGATTCTTTCTCCGATGGGGGAAAGTTTAACCGCATGGATGAAGCGGTCGAACGCGCTTTTCAAATGGTAAAGGACGGGGCTGATATCATTGATATTGGCGGGGAGTCAACACGTCCAGGCTTTGATCCTGTGACAGTGGAAGAAGAGCTGGAAAGGGTCGTCCCAGTGATAGAGGCCATCTCAAAAGAAGTTAAAGTCCCAATTTCAATAGATACGTATAAAGCGGAAGTGGCTAGGCAATCGATTAAAGCAGGCGCTCACATTATTAATGATATTTGGGGGGCAAAGGCTGATCCCGACATGGCCGGGGTTGCTGCCGATTTGCAGGTACCCATTATATTAATGCACAATCGAAAGAATATTGATTATACTGATTTTTATCGAGATGTTGTAAATGATTTATTTGAAAGCATTACCTTGGTAAAAAATGCAGGCGTTAAGGATGAAAATATTATTTTAGATCCAGGGATTGGTTTTGCGAAAGGATTAACCTATGACCTTGAAATGATGAAAAATCTGGATAAGCTTGTGTCAATAGGCTACCCGGTCCTATTAGGAACATCCCGAAAATCTATGGTAGGGAAGGTTCTTGATTTGCCTGTTGAAGAGAGGCTGGAAGGAACTGGTGCAACCGTTTGTTACGGAATTGAAAAAGGATGCCAGATTATCCGGATTCATGACGTTAAGGAAATGAAACGAATGGCGGTTATGATGGATGCACTTGTCGGGAAGGGGATCTGATCTCGATGGATAAAATCACCTTAACGAAAATGGCCTTTTATGGCTTCCATGGCGTTTTTCCTGAGGAAACCCGCCTTGGGCAGCGTTTTTTTGTAGATTTGACGGTAGAAGCAGATTTAAAAAGGGCTGGAGAAACAGATAATCTTGAAGACTCCATCAATTATGCTGAGCTTTATCAAGTTTGTAAGGACATTGTTGAAGGAAAGCCTTTTAAACTTGTAGAAGCTGTAGCTGAAAAGATTGCCGGGGAAATGCTTAATCATTTTGAAGCTATTTCCCAGGTGAATGTAAGGGTAATTAAGCCAGACCCTCCTATAGCTGGCCACTATGAATCGGTAGCAGTTGAAATTACAAGGAGCAGGGGATAATGAATAATAAAGCTTACATAGCTTTAGGCTCAAACATCGGGGATCGGTTTGAGAGCTTAAAAGATGCAATTGCAAGTATTAATTCGGTGCCGCGAGTAAAGGTGGTAAATGTTTCATCCATTTACGAAACAGATCCGGTTGGCTACGAAGAGCAAGATCAATTTTTGAACATGGTTATTCAAGTGAAAACGGACTTAAGCCCTTTTGAATTACTTAATACCTGCATGGAAATTGAAAAAAGCCTGGGCAGAAAAAGGGATATTAGATGGGGTCCTAGGACGATTGACCTTGACATTTTGCTGTATAATCAAGAGAATATTATTTCAGAGAAATTAACTGTTCCCCATCCTCGGATGCATGAGAGAGCCTTTGTCATCATTCCTCTTTTAGAGATTTATTCCGGCATCAAGCTTCCGATGATGGACATTCCTCTTCAAGATGCTTTAGAGGAAATTCCTGATAGAGAGGGAGTACGGATATGGAAGCAGATAAATGGGGAAGACGAATTCGCGCTTTTCGAAAATTGAAAGGCTATACACAAGAAGGATTTGCAAAAGAGTTAGGTGTATCTGTTTCCATTCTTGGTGAGATTGAAAGGGGAAACCGTATGCCTGCACCGGATTTAATTGAGCGGATTGCCGGCTTGCTAAATATTACCGTTGGAGATTTAGCGCCTCCGGAGGAAAATGAGTAATTGTAACCTGCGAATTTTTTTAAAAGGAGGTTGTGTCATTTGTTTAAAATTGGCGACATTGAGTTAAAAAATCGAGTTGTACTTGCCCCAATGGCTGGAGTATGCAACTCGGCATTCCGTCTGACTGTTAAAGAATTTGGCGCGGGACTCGTATGCGCCGAAATGGTCAGTGATAAAGGAATTGTTTTTAAAAACGAAAAGACAATGAATATGCTTTATATAGATGAACGTGAAAAGCCGCTTAGTTTGCAAATTTTCGGCGGAGAAAAGGAAACCTTAATTGAAGCGGCTCAATTTGTAGATAAAAATACAAATGCTGATATTATAGATATTAATATGGGCTGTCCTGTTCCGAAAATCACAAAATGTGATGCTGGGGCAAAGTGGCTGCTGGACCCAGATAAAATTTATGAAATGGTTTCGGCTGTAACAAATGCTGTTGAAAAGCCTGTTACGGTTAAGATGCGTATGGGCTGGGATGAAGATCATATTTACGCTGTCCGCAACGCTCAAGCCGTTGAAAGTGCCGGGGGGAAAGCAGTTTCCCTTCACGGACGTACACGTGTGCAAATGTATGAGGGAAAAGCAAATTGGGATATCATTCGTGAAGTAAAGCAGAACCTCAATATTCCTTTGATCGGAAATGGAGATGTTCAGACCCCTCAGGATGCAAAGCGTATGCTTGAGGAAACTGGTTGTGATGGAGTCATGATCGGCCGGGCAGCACTAGGAAATCCATGGATGATCTATCGTACCATTAAGTATTTGGAAACAGGAGAATTAATGGGAGAACCAAGTGTGCGCGAAAAAATCGATGTATGCATCCTTCACCTTGACCGCTTGATTGCTTTGAAAAATGAGAATATAGCTGTTCGTGAAATGCGTAAGCATACTGCATGGTACTTAAAAGGAATCCGCGGAAACGCAAATGCAAGAAACGCCATCAATACATGCGAAACAAGAGAGGATCTTGTTACCTTGCTAAATGCGATTGTTATAGACGCAGAAGAGAAGGAGCATAGCCGAATACAAGCTGGGTAATGTTTGACATCACTAGCTTCTTTAACTATAATACTTTTGATACAGAGAGGACTGCCAGTGTATAAACTGGCAGTTTTTATTCTATTTATAAACATTATTGGTGTGTGTCCTGCTTACTTTGTGTAAAATAATAAAAGTATAAAGACCTTTATTTAGCAGTTTTACGCTTTACATAAAAAGATTTGCAAATTGGAGATGATACAAGTGAGTCAGAATCATGAGGAATTAAATGACCAACTCATAGTCAGAAGGGAAAAAATGAATAGCCTGCGTGAGAAAGGGCTAGATCCATTTGGGAAAAGATTTGAGCGTTCTCATCAGTCTCAGGATTTAATCGATCAATATGGAGAACTTGAAAAAGAAGAATTAGAGGGAAAAAATATTTCAGTAACGATTGCTGGCCGTATTATGACAAAGCGCGGAAAAGGTAAAGCAGGTTTTGCTCATATTCAAGACTTAACTGGCCAAATTCAAATCTATGTCCGTACTGATGCAGTAGGAGAAGAGAGTTATGAAATTTTCGATTCTGCTGATCTTGGAGATTTAGTAGGAGTATCGGGTACGCTTTTTAAAACAAAAGTAGGCGAGCTTTCTATAAAAGTACAAGCGTTTGAGCTTTTAACGAAAGCTTTACGTCCGCTTCCTGATAAGTTCCACGGACTTAAGGATGTTGAACAGCGCTATCGCCAACGTTATTTAGATTTAATTATGAGTGATGAAAGTAAAAAGACGTTTGTAGCGCGCAGCCGCATTATTCAATCTATGCGCCGTTACTTAGATAGTCAAGGATATTTAGAAGTTGAAACACCAATGATGCATTCCATTGCCGGCGGTGCATCAGCTCGTCCATTTATTACTCACCATAACGCATTAGATATGGAGCTCTTTATGAGAATTGCAATTGAGCTGCATTTAAAGCGTCTAATTGTTGGAGGATTAGAAAAGGTTTATGAAATTGGCCGGGTTTTCCGAAACGAAGGGGTTTCAACTCGCCATAATCCTGAATTTACGATGATTGAACTATATGAAGCTTATGCTGATTACCGCGATATTATGAGTTTGACAGAGAACCTAATTGCACATATTGCACAAGAGGTGCTTGGAACAACTACTGTTCAGTATGGTGAATATGAGGTAGACCTTAAGCCTGAGTGGAAAAGACTTCATATGGTGGATGCCATTAAAGAATATACAGGAGTAGACTTCTGGAAAGAGATGTCTGCTGATGAAGCTCATGCTTTGGCGAAGGAACATGGAGTTGAAGTAACGGAGCATATGCTTTATGGCCACGTTGTAAATGAATTCTTTGAGCAAAAGGTAGAAGAAAAGTTAATTCAGCCAACATTTATTTACGGCCATCCAGTAGAAATTTCGCCTCTTGCTAAGAAAAATGAAAAAGACCCAAGATTTACAGATCGTTTTGAGCTGTTCATTGTCGCTCGCGAGCATGCGAATGCATTTACAGAATTAAATGATCCAATCGATCAAAGAGAACGTTTCGAAGCACAGCTTAAGGAGCGTGAGCAGGGCAATGATGAAGCTCACATGATGGATGACGATTTTATTGAGGCATTAGAATATGGTATGCCTCCAACAGGTGGATTAGGGATCGGGATTGACCGTCTCGTTATGTTATTAACGAATTCTCCATCTATAAGAGATGTACTTCTTTTTCCACTTATGCGTCATCGTTAATAAAATACTAAAGGCAAGGCACACTAAAAAGGTGCTTTGCCTTTTTTGTTAAAGGAAGCCCTTGTTTACGGGGTAAAAATAATATGAATATTTTTACTTTAATATTATCCGAAAAAATACTAAAAAATCTATTGCACAATAGTATTTATGGTGGTATATTTATATCCGTTGCCGCAAACGGCATCGAAAAAAGATGAAAAAAGTTGTTGACTCAGCTTGAGGAATCTGTTATTATTAAAAAGTCGCCTATGAGCGACATGGTAGTTCTTTGAAAACTGAACGAACAAAAACGTCAACGTTTATTTTTTAGTCTTTTTATCAAAAAAGACATTTATGAGC